>DATKCC010000082.1:0-13176 GCA_035513375.1 Thermoanaerobaculia bacterium
GTCGGCCTGGAGGAGGTCGTGGAGGGCGAGCCCGTAGCGGTCGGCCACCGCTTCGGGGGGCAGAGGCGGCGGGTCCGACTCCGCTCCCCGGCGCCGCCAGCGGACGCGGCCGTGGTCGAGATCGACCTCCCAGCGCTCGCCTTCGAGGCTCAGGGTAGCCGCGAGCGAGAGCCGCTCGCCCCGCCCCGCCGGCCAGAGGAGGGTGCTGATCGCCGCGGCCGCGGTGGTCTTGCCCGAGGCGTTGGGACCGTGGATGACGTTGACGCCGGGCGAGAGGTCAGCGATGGCGAAGCCGCCGCCCTCGAACCCCGGCATGCGCCGGAGGGCCAGCCGCACGAAGGCCAGGCGCCCGGTGACGGGCCGCTCCCGTGCGGCCGGCGCCGGGGCTGGCTCTGCGGCTCGTGAGCCTCCCCGGCTCACGGTGGGCGCTCCCGCTCGCGGACCTCCTCCTTCTGGGACAGGAGGGCGTCGAGCAGGATCCGGGCGGCGTCCGCGAGGTAGCCGGCGGCCGCTTCCGGGCCGGGCGGCTCGTCACCGAGGTCGGCGTATGGCCGGCCGGCGTGGACCTCCGCCAGGCGGGTCTCGGCCCGCGCCCGGAGCTCGACGACCGCGCCAGCTTGCTCGGACCCACCCGCTGCCTCGGAGCCGGCCGACTCTCCGGCGCCGAGGGCGAGGAGGATCTCGGCCAGGAGCGCCGGCGGGCCCGTCGTCCGGGCGAGGCTCGGGAGGTCCGCCGCCGGGCGCGTCGCGACCCGCACCTCGACCAGCCGCGCGCGGCCGTCGCCGGCGGGAAGCTCGAGCGGGTCGTCCTCCTCGAGCCGACGGGCGAGCGCCGGGAGATCCTGGAAGGCACCCGTCCGCCCGATCAGCACCGCCCGGAGCAGGAGCCACTCGGGAGCGCCGGGGCCGCTCGCCGCGAGGGCGCCGGCCGCCTGCCGCACGCCCTGGGCGATCCGGCTCTCCGCCGCCTCCGCGTCCTCGGCGCCGGCGAGGTCGACCTCGAGCGTCTGCCAGCATAGGGTCGCGAGCGGGACCTGCACGGGCCGGCTGAGGACCCCGTCCTCGATCTCCAGGAGCCAGGCGCCGTGGGCGCCCTCCTCGGTCGGGTCCAGGGGTTGCGGCGAGCCCGGGTAGAGGGCCCAGCGACCGCCCGAGAGCTCGACCAGCTCCGGCTTGTGGACGTGGCCCAGGATCCAACCGGCGGGCCCCGGTCGCTCGAAGCTCGCCCGGGAGAGCGGGGCGTTGGTCGATCCCGGCCGATCGAGCTCGCCGTGGACCAGGCCGAGGAGCGGAGCTTCGTCGCCGGGGGAAGCGAGATCGTACCGAGCTACCGGGTCCTCGCGGACATCGCGGGCCGGGAACGACCAACCGTCGACGTGGACGAGGGGCCGACCGTCCGCATCTCGCCAGGTCCATCGCTGCCAGCGGCCGCCGGCGCCCAGGAGGTGGAAGCGCTCGCCGCCCACGGCCTCGGCCAGGCGCGGCAGGACGTCGAAGTCGTGATTGCCGCCGACGGCACAGACCTCGATCCCCGCTTCGGCCAGGCGCCCGACCCCCTCCTCCAGGCGCCCGAACCCCTCGAAGTACCGGTTCGCCCGGTCGACCACGTCGCCCGAGAGGAGCACCAGGCCCACCCCCTCCTCCAGGGCCCGATCGACCGCCCGGCGCCAGACCGCGGCCACCGACGCGACCTCCGGGGCCACCGTCGACGGCAGGCGGCTCGGACGCACCCCGAGGTGGAGGTCGCCCAGACAGAGGATCTTGTGAATCGCCATGGCGCCGCCGGGATTCTAGCGGGTGGCAGCAGGCGCCCGGCCGCCCCGCCCTCGCCGCGGCCGGGCCTACTACGGCCCGACCACGAGGTTGCGGCCGCCCTGCTTGGCCTCGTAGAGCCGCCGGTCTGCCGCGCCCAGGACCGCTTCCGGAGCGTCGGCGTCGTGCGGCCAGATCGCGACTCCGATCGAGACCGTGAGCCGGCCCGAATGGTCGCGGCTCGGGACGGGGATCGCCGCGGACTCGACCGTCCCCCGGATGCGCTCGAGCAGCGGGCGGACCTGGGCGATACCGACCCCGGGGAGCAGCACCGAGAACTCCTCGCCGCCGTAGCGCGCCACCGCGTCGGTGTCGCGAAAGGAGCGCCGGAGGATCTCCGAGACCCGGCGCAGGGCGACGTCGCCCCCGGCGTGACCGTAGGTGTCGTTGAAGCTCTTGAAGTGGTCGATGTCGATCATCGCGACCGCGAACTCCCCGCCCGTCGCCTGCGCAACCTCCGCCTGGCGGCGCAGGCGCTCGTCGAAGGTCGCCCGGTTGAGCAGGCCGGTGAAGCGGTCGCGGGTGGAGAGGCTCCGGAGGTCGCGCGCGCGGACCACGATCGTGGCGGCGAGCCCCGTGGCCGCGGCCAGCGACGCCAGGCGCACGGCTTGGATCGGCCAGGAGACGCCGAGGTCGGCGAAGGCGGGGACCGCCACGGCGGCCTGGCCGGGCTCGGCGAACCCGGAGCCCGCGGCCGCCCAGAGGGCGAGCGCGGCGTACTCGGCCACCGCCAGCGATCCCGTGAACAGGCAGATCCGAGGGTCGTAGCGCAAGCTGGTCGCGGCGATCGCCAGGAAGTACGCCGGGAAGATGACCGTGTCGGAGACCGCCTCGTGAGGCCGACCCAGGAGGATGAGCAAGGCGAGCAGGGCGCTCACCATGGTGACGTCGAGCAGGCTGCTCGCGAAGCCGATCCAGGAGCGGCCCCAGTTACGGTTGACCGCCGAATAGATGAGGAGCGACCCGACGAGACCGGCGGCCGCGGCGGTCAGCAAGGCGCGGATGTCGCCGCCCTCGAGGCCCTGGCCCACGTACTCCCGGGCAGGGATGTAGACCAGGATGACGACGACCAGCAGGCGAACACCGGCGATCTGGACCTCGCCGCTGTATCCGAAGTCGACGAGCTGGGGCTCGGGGCGCTGCCAGAGGCGGTGCCAGGCCGAGGCCCGGGCGGCCGGGTCCTCGTGGGTCTCTCCCTGAGGCTGCACGGTGGAGGGGATCCTATCGGATCGCTCGCGCGGCCCCCGCTCCCGCGACCACGCTCCGGTCCGGGCGCTCGCCCGCAGGGGCTGGAGCGCTACTTTCCCATTCTTGCGAGGTAGAGCTTCAGGGCGGCCTTCTTGAGGTCGTCACGGAGCTCCGAGCTCCGGGCGAGAGCCTGGAGCGCCGACAGGGGCAGCCCCGGCAGGAGGTTCTTCGCCAGCAGTGGCGGCGTCTGCGCGTTGCGCACCAGCGCGAGCCGGACATCCAGGCTCGCCGCCCACCGCCGGTCGCTCGCCACGCGCTTGAGCACCGGCCCCTGCGCGTACGGCGAGCGCACGAGCTGGAGCACGTCCTCGGTCTCGACATGGGGGTTGCCGAGCAGAGCCAGCATCACCTGCGGCGAGGTCTCCCGGAGCAGGATCTGGCGCTCGACCCGGCCCGCCCGGAGGGCGAGCCGGGCCTTCTCGGGCGGGGTCATGCGCTGGATGCGGAAGGCCGGCGAGCCACCCAGGGTCTCCCCCCGCTCCTCCTCCGCAGTCGCGGCCGCCGTGGCGTCGCCGAGCTTGCGCCGGAGCTCCGCCCTGCGGGCGGCGTTCCAGCCGCGGAGCTGGAAGGCGGTGGTGAAACCACCCGGCGCCTCGCCGAAGACGTGGACGGCCTCGGCCTCGAGGCGCAGCTCGAAGCCGCCGGGCCCGCAGACCACGACTGCGAGCTCCACCCCGCGCCCCAGGGGCTCCGGCACCGCCGCCATGAAGCCCTCCTGCTCCCCGGTCGAGCCGACGAAGGCCGCGATCGCCTCCCGGTCGTCGAAGGCCAGGGTGAGGACCCGCTCGGCGCTGTCGAAGCTGAGTCGCATGACACCCGGCCGGGAGCCGTTCGCGACGCCGCCGGCCCGGCTACCGCGGCTCGAAGGCTGGCCGACTGGCCGCCATGCGGTCGTGGAGCCGGGTGACCAGGGCGGGGATGGTCCGCCGCTCGTCCGGCCGCGGCAGGATGGTGGGGTCGGGAGCGATCACCGGCCGGATGATCCGCTGCTGGAGCTGCTCCCGGGCGTCCATCATCCAGCCGAAGCCGCGGTAGACGTAGGTCAGGAAGGTCCGGCCCGAGTCGGGGATGCCGAGGGCTTCCTGGACGCTCCAGGCGCCGAAGTCGGTGTTGGGCGTCAGCCGCAACGGCTCCTCCCCCTCGCGTCCCGGCTTGACCACCCCCTCGACCAGGGCCACCCGGTAGATGAGCTGGATGAGCCCCAGGCGGCGGCGCGGGCGCTCGTCGAGCTCGAGCTCGCCGCGGTCCAGGGCGTCGAATACCGGGGCCAGGTAGATCGCGGCCCGCGGGTCCTGTTGCAGGCTCCCCCGCCCGGCCGCGGCGATCTCGGGGTGGCCGAAGGTCGGCAGGCCCCCTTTCAGGACCTCCTGGCGGATCAGCTCGGCGCGGTCCTCCTCCGGCGTCTCCTCCAGGCGGCGGATGAAGGCCGTCAGGTCGTGGATTGCGCCGAAGTGCCGGGCCGCGTCCAGCGCCATCAGGCTGGCGGCGAACAGGTCGAGGACCGAGCCGGCGTGGAGGGTCACCAGGTACCGGGCGACCATGTTCGAGCCGGCCGAGCCGTGGTGCATCTGGATCATGCCCATGCGCTCGAGGATCCGGTTCTCGGTCGGGTTCGCGGAGCGGCCGAGGATGCAGCTATAGACGGTCTCGAAGGCGCCCTTGCCCTTCCCCTTCTCGTCGCCGATGAACCGCTCGAGGGCCGCCACCAGCTCGTCGGGGCCGAGGCCGGGCCGCTCCCGGAGAAGGCGGTTCGCCTGGATGGCGAGGGCTCCGACCGCCACGTTGCGCATGTGGGTGGCGATCATCTCGGTCAGCAGACCGCCGGCGCTGCGCTCGTCGTTGATGCCACGGTCCGGCAATCGGCAGGTCTGGCGCGCGAGCCGCGCGAGCGCCGTGAAGTACTGGACGTAGGCCGCCGGGTCGCTCCCGGGATGGGCGTGGACCCGCGCCGCCACGCGCCGGACCAGGCCGCTCTGCCGGCCGAGCCCCAGGGCGCGGAAGAAGGAGCGCTCGACGAGCTCGCAGGCCACCCCCTTCTCGTCGAGCACCGCTCCGGGCTCCCCGACCTCACCGGGACGGCGCCCGAAGAGCCCCACGAAGATCAGCCCGTGCGGACCGATCTCCCCACGCACGATCTCGTCCTCCTGTACCACCCCGCGGATCGAGTAGCTGCGAATGCCGAGGTCGAGCCCGCCGCCGTCGGCATCGACCGTCACCTGGTAGAGGCTCGGATTGGCCAGGGTAGTGGTCGACTCCGGCATCGATAAGAACCGCTTGAGGGCCGACGCGACCTCCTTCTCGCCGAGCTCCCGGGCCCGCTTCAGAGCCTTGGAGGTGGGGCTGTGCTCGGACACCGCCGGCACCTCGGCGAGGAGCCTCCGCAGGGCGGAGATCCGCTCCGCCATCGAAATGCTCCCTGCGCCACTCCCGCTCATCCGGCCCATTCTATCGCCAGTCCGGCCGCCGCGGCGCGGCTAGTCAGATCTGTGCAGATGAGTCGAGCTCGAAAGCAGGAGGGCCGGGTGCGGGCGTCCCTCGCCTGGTCAGAGCTTCCGGCGAAACCTGGTCTTGCCCTTGCGCAGGTCGCCGGTCGGCCGGTGGGTGCGGAGCTCCGCGTACGGCTCTACCTCCCCGATCTGGAGTCGGGGCAAGACCTCGCCGAGCGCGGCCTCGAGCTCCTTCAGGAACGGTTTGTCCTTCCAGGTGGCGATCGACGACACGGTCCCCAAGGCCGCCCCCCGCGCCGTCCGCCCCGCGCGGTGGATGTAGTCCTCGACCGCCTCGGGAAGGTCGAAATTGATGATGTGCTCGATGACCGGGATGTCGATGCCGCGGGCCGCCACGTCGGTCGCGACCAGGATCCGGTGCTCGCCCCGGCGCAGGCCGTCGAGCGCCTGCACCCGCTGGCTCTGGGAGAGGTCGCCGTGGATCCGCGCGACCGAGAAACCCTCCTTGTGGAGCGCCTTGGCGAGCCACTCGGCGTCGATCTTCCGGCGCGTGAAGACCAGGGTGCTGCCGGTCTCCTTGCGCAGCAGCGCCATGCACGCCTGCTTCTTGTCGTCGGGGTCGACGAGGTAGAGCTCGTGGTCGATGCCGTGGGCGGCTCGGGTCCCGGGCCTGAGGTCGAAGCGCACCGGGTCGTGCAGGAACCGGTTGGCCAGGCGCTCGACCGGCTCCGGCATGGTGGCGGAGAAGAGCATCGTCCGCCGGTCGCGCGGCAGCAGCTCCAGCACCCGCTGGACTTGCGGCATGAAGCCGAGGTCGAGCATGTGGTCGGCCTCGTCGATCACCAGCTCGACCACCCCGCCCAGCCGTACGTTGCGCCGCTCGACGTGGTCGAGGAGCCGGCCTGGGGTGGCGACCACGATGTCCGGCCCGGCCCGCAGGTCCTGGAGCTGGGGGCCGTAGGCGACGCCGCCGATCAGGCAGGCGCTGCGCAGGTCGTGGTCGCGCCCGAAGAGGTCGAGGAAGGCCTTCGTCTGGAGGGCGATCTCCCGGGTCGGCGATAGCACCAGGCCGCGGACCCCTTCGCCGTGGCTGAGCCGCTGGGCCAGGGGCAGGACAAAGGCCGCGGTCTTGCCCGAACCGGTCATCGCCAGCCCCACGACGTCCCGCCCCTCGAGCGCCACGGGGATCACCGCCTCCTGGATCTTCGTCGGGTGCCGGAAGCCGATCGTCTCCAGGGTCTCGAGCAGAGGCGCCTCGATACCCAGCGCCTCGAAGGTCGTGTCGGTCGTCTCGACCGGGTGCTGAGGGATCGCCCTCATGGTCAGTAGGTCGCTCATCGGCTCCATTATCTCCTCTTCTCGGTTACCATCCCGCCCACGCGCGCCTCGTCATGCCCGAGCTCCTCCCCATCGACTTCCCAGGAGACCGGTTGCTCACGGTCGGCTTCGGCCTCGCTCTGCTCCTCGCCGGCCGCCGGATCTTCTGGCTGGTGCTCGGCGTGGTCGGCTTCTTCTTCGGGTTCGACCTCGCCAGCCGGGTGCTCGGCCTCGAGTCGCAGGGCCTCGGGCTACTGATCGGCCTCTTCGCCGGGCTCATCGGGATCTTCGTCGCGATCTTCCTGCAGAAGGTCGCCGTCGGGGTCGCCGGGTTCTTGATCGGCGGTTACCTGGTCGCAACCCTTCTCCAGGTCGACGCCGGGAACCTTTCGGCCGGCGCCCTCGTCGGCTTCGTCGTCGGCGGCGTCGTCTGCGCCTTCCTGGCCCTCTGGCTCTTCGAGGCCGCGCTCATCCTGCTGTCGTCGGTCGCCGGGGCCGCCCTGGTCATGCAGGCCGTCATCCTCGACCCCGCTGCCGCGGCCCTCGGGTTCCTGGTGCTGGTGGTGGTCGGGATCGCGGTCCAGGCTGGGATCGGCCCCCGCCGGCGGCGCCCTCGCGCCAGAGAGGCCGAGTAGCCCGGGCGCGGGCGCCTCAGGGTAGCACCGGCGCCACGGCCACCTTGGCCGGAGCGCCGGGCACCTCCCGCACCAGCCGAGGCACGAGGTAGCCCGGGAGCCGTGCCGCGGCCTCGCCAACCACCCGCCGGGCCCGCTCCTCCGGAACCTCGAAGCCGGCCGCCCCCTGGACGCGGTCGAGGAGGTGGAGGTAGTACGGCAGCGCCCCGGCCTCGAACAGCGTCTCCGAGAGCGCGACCAGGGCCCCAGCCGAGTCGTTCACCCCGGCCAGCAGCACCGACTGGTTGAGCAGAGTCACTCCGGCGCCGTGGAGGCGCGAAAACGCGGCCCGCACGTCGTCGTCGATCTCCCGGGCGTGGTTGGCGTGGACCACCATCACCGTGCGCAGGCGCGTCGCCCTGAGCCAGCCGGTCAGCCGCGCGTCCACCCGCTCCGGCAGCACGACCGGGTTGCGGCTGTGGATTCGCAGCCGCACGACCTGGGGTATCGCTTCGATGCCGGCCACCAGCTCCTCCAGCCGTCCGTCCGACACCGACAGCGGATCGCCGCCGGAGAGGATCACCTCGCGAAGGCCCGGGTCGGTGGCGAGGTGCCGGAGGGTCTCCTCCCAGCCGGACCAGCCGGGAAGGCTCTCGGCATAGGGGAAGTGGCGCCGGAAGCAATAGCGGCAGTGGACGGCGCAAGCGCCGGTCACGACCAGGAGGGCGCGCCCCCGGTACTTCTGGAGCAGACCCGGCCGGTGCGCCCGCTCGCTCTCGAGCTCCACCTCGCCCAGGGGATCCCCGGTGAAGCCGGGCGCGGGGTCGAGCTCGCGGCCGAGCGGCAGGACCTGGAGCAGGAGCGGGTCCTCCGGGTCGCCCGGGCGCATCCGCGCGACGAACCCCCGCGGCACTCGCAGGCCGAAGAGCTCCGCCGCTCGCCGAGCCGCGGGCAGGAGGTGGATCGGCAGGGCGAGCAGCTCCAGCAGCTCGGCTGGATCGGTCACCGCCTCGGCAAGGGATCGGCGCCAGGCGGGAAGGGCGTGCGGCCGCGGCTGGGGGCGAATCATGGCGCTCACCCTGGATAGAACCAACCGCGGAGGCGTCCCCTTCCCCGGTAGTATCATCGGAGCGAGGCTCGCGCCCTGCGAGCTCGCGCTCAAAGCTCCCCGGAGAATCGATGGCTAGCTACAGCATGAATCAGCTCAAGAACGGGCTCAAGGTCCTCCTCGACGACCAGCCCCACAACGTCGTCGACACCGAGTTCGTCAAGCCCGGCAAAGGGCAGGCCTTCGTGCGCCTCAAGACCAGGAACCTCCTCGACGGCTCGGTCCACGTGAACACCTTCAAGTCGAGCGAGACGGTCGCCGGCGCCGACGTGCTCGAGACCGAGATGCAGTACCTCTACACCGATGGCGAGACCTGGCACTTCATGGACCCTGAGACCTACGAGCAGCACGCGGTCACGAGGGAGGGGGTGGGGGACGCGGCCGACTGGCTCAAAGGGCAGGATCCGGTCTACGTCACCCTGTGGAACAGCCTGCCGATCTCGGTGACGCCGCCCAATCACGTGATCCTGAAGATCGTTCAGACCGACCCGGGCTTCCGCGGCGACACCTCGAGCGGCGGAACCAAGCCGGCAAAGCTCGAGACCGGCGCGGTGGTCAAGGTGCCGCTGTTCATCCAGGAGGGCGACACGATCAAGGTCGACACCCGGACCGGCGAGTATCTGTCCAGGGCCAAAGAGTGAGGAGTGTCTGAGGCGGATTGGTGCTACTGAGCTTCTCCCCCGCCCGCTCCGCGGCTTGTCCGTAATGCTGCCTACCGAGGCCAGGCCGTGACGGTTGGGAGGGTCGTATCAGGACAAGCATGAGCGGCGGGGACTGGCGGCCGACAGCTTCTGTCGAGACTCTGCGCCTCCGGGCGCGGCTGCTCGCCGCGGTGCGGGCCTTCTTCGCCGAGCGCGGGGTGCTCGAGGTGGAGACCCCCTGCCTCGGGGCCGCGGCGGTCACCGATCCCCACCTCCAGTCGCTCGCCACCTGCCTGGCCGCCGTCGGCTCGCAGCGGACCCTCTACCTCCAGACCTCGCCCGAGTACGCCATGAAGCGGCTCCTCGCCGCCGGCTCCGGTCCGATCTACCAGCTCGCCCGGGCCTTCCGCGACGGCGAGACCGGGCGGCGCCACAACCCGGAGTTCACGCTGCTCGAGTGGTACCGCCCGGGCTTCGACCACCACCGGCTGATGGACGAGGTGGAGGAGCTGCTGGCGGCGACACTCGGGGGGAGCGCCGCACCGGCGGGGGCGGCCGAGCGGATCACCTATGCCGAAGCCTTCCGCCGCCATGCCGCGATCGATCCGTTCGCGGAGCCGGCAGAGCGCCTCGCCGAGACCGCCCGCCGCGGCGCAGCCGGAGCGGTCCCCGACCTCGGCGAGGACCGCGACTCCTGGCTCGACCTGCTGATGGGGACGGCCGTGACGCCTGCTCTCGGTCGCGGCCGCCCGACGTTCGTCTACGATTTCCCCGCCTCCCAGGCCGCCCTCGCTCGGCTGCGCGAGTCGGATCCCGAAGGCGGCCCCGCCGTCGCCGAGCGCTTCGAGCTGTTCATCGAGGGGATGGAGCTCGCCAACGGCTTCCACGAGCTCACCGATCGAGCCGAGCAGCACCGCCGCTTCGAGCGTGACCTCGCCCGCCGCCGGGCTCGCGGCCTGCCCGAGCCCCCGGTCGACGACCGCCTCCTCGCAGCCCTCGGGTCCGGGCTCCCCGACTGCGCCGGGGTCGCGCTCGGCTTCGACCGGCTGGTGATGCTCGCCGCGGGCGCGGCCGCCATCGACCAGGTCCTCGCTTTCCCCATCGATCGGGCGTGAGCGCCGGCTCCCGTGCCGGCCTTCGTGCTCAGGTCGCCTTGGCCGCCTTGACCGCCGCCGTCAGGGCCGGGATCAGCTCGTGGACGTCGGCCACGATGCCGTAATCGGCGAGGTTGAAGATCGGCGCGTTCGGGTCCTTGTTCACCGCCACGACCGTCCCCGAGCCCTTCATCCCCACGGTGTGTTGGATCGCCCCCGAGATCCCCAGCGCCAGATAGAGCTTCGGCGCCACCGTCTGGCCGCTCGAGCCGATCTGGCGGTCCCGGGGCAGCCACTCATTGTCGATCACCGGCCGGCTCGCGCCGATCTCCGCGCCGAGCGCCTTCGCCAGCTCGTGGACCGGCCCGAGCTTGTCCGGCCCGCCGATCCCGCGGCCGACCGCCACGATCACCTCTGCCTTGGTGAGGTCCACCGCTCCGGCCACCTCCTCGACCTCCAGGATCTCCCGGTCTGGCCGAAGGGTCGAGAGCTCGCCCGGCAGCGCCCGCACCTCAGCCGACCCCGCCGCCGGGGCCGCAGCCGTCCCGCCGGCCTGGAACGCCCCTGACTGGACCGACACCAGGACCGTCCCGCCCCCCTTGACCCGGACCTTCGAGTGCAGCTTGCCGCCCAGCACCGGGCGCCGCCAGAGGAGGCCCTCCGGGGTTTCGTCGAAGCCGGTGACCTCGGGGAGGAGCGCCGAGCCGGTCTCCTGCGCCAGGCGGGCGAGGTAGTCGACCGTCTGGTAGGTGTGGGGGAAGACCACGTAGGCGGGGGCCGCCTGGCGGATCGCCGGCGCCAGGGCGCCGACGTAGGCCCCCGGGGTGTAGCCCGCGAGAGCCGGGGCGTCGGCCACGTGCACCGCGGCGACATCGAGACCCGCGACCTCTCGCGCCAGCTCTCCCATGCCCGAGCCCAGGAGCACCGCCTCGGCCCGACCGCCGATCACCCCGGCCAGCCGCCCGCCGGCCGCGATCGCCTCCCGGGACATCCGGTGGAGCCTGCCCTCCCGCTGCTGGAGGACCACCCAGACGCCGTTCGCCGCGTGCGCCATCACAGGACCCTCGCTTCCTGCTGGAGCTTCTCGACCAGGATCCGCGCCGCCTCGGCGGGCGGCGCCTCGATCCGCTGCGCCCCCGCTCCGGTCTCCGGGAAGGCGACCGAGACGATCTCGAGCCGTGATCCCGCCGCCCCGACCTCCGCCGGATCGAGGCCCAGGTCACCCGGCCCGACCTCGTCGAGCGGCTTCTTCTTGGCCTGCATGATCCCTTTGAGAGAGGCGTAACGCGGGTGATTGATGCCGGCCTGGATCTCGAGCACCGCCGGCAGCCGGGTGCGGAAGATCTCGTTGAGGCCGCTCTCCATCTCCCGCTTGACCTTGACCGTACCGCCGTCCTCGATCTCCACACCCATGACCAGCCAGGCGTGCGGCCAGCCGAGGTGGCCGGCGACGACCGAGCCGGTACCGCCGTAGCCCACGTCGTCCGACTGGGAGCCGGTCAGCACCAGGTCGAACCCCTCGCGGGCGATCGCTTTCGCCAGCGCCTTGCCGGTCGCCAGGGCGTCGCCGCCGAGGAACGCCTCGTCCCTCAGGTGCACGGCCCGGGCGGCGCCGAGCGCCAGTGCCTTGCGCAGCGCCTCCTTGACCCGCTCCGGCCCGAGGCTGAAGACGACCACCTCGCCGCCGCGCGCTTCGGCCAGCGTCAGGCCCTCCTCCAGGGCGTACTCGTCGCTCTCGTTGATCCGGAACGGTAGGTCCTCCTCGGCGATCCACCGGCCGTCCTTGCCCACCCGCAGGCGGGCCTCGGTGTCCGGGACCTGCTTGATGCAGACCGCGATGCGCATGGAGCGGGGCCTCCTCCGGTTCTCGGGGTAGTGGCGGCGGGCGAGCGGGCGCCCGGACGGCGCGTCGCTCCGGTCGATTGTACACGGCGGCCGCTGGGGCGCCGGTATGATTCGCACGATGTCGACGCCGGCTCGTAGGAGGACCCGACCCGAGCCACCGGCGCGGCCCCGCGAAGGCTTCTGGGGCGGCCTCCACCGCCGTGCCCGGCGCAAGCTCATCGGCGCCCACGACTGGATTATCCACACCCTCTACGAGCTCATCGCCTGGCTGGACGTCCACGGCCCGGCCGAGAAGCGCTACTTCCGCGTCGCGATCTTCGGCTCGAGCCGGATCCGCACCGAGGACGCGCAGTACGCCCAGGTCCGCGAGCTCGCCCGCCAGCTCTCCTACATCGGCTGCGACATCGTGACCGGCGGCGGCCCGGGGCTGATGATGGCGGCCAACGAGGGCGCCCGCAGCGGCGCCTACCGGTTCGGCACGCGCTCCTTCGGCTTGACCATCCTGCTGCCGCTCGAGGAGCAGCCCAACCCGTTCCTCGACGAGGTCCAGTCGCACAAGACCTTCTTCTCCCGCCTCCACCAGTTCATTCGCCTCTCGCACGCCTACATCGTGGTCGAGGGCGGCGTGGGCACTACCCTCGAATCGCTGATGGTCCTCCAGCTCCTCCAGGTCGAGGTGCTCGCGGACCGGACGCTGATCTTCGTGGGATCGATGTGGCAGGGGCTCCGCGACTGGCTGCGGGACGATGTCGTCGCCAGGGACCTGGCCGGCTCGGACCTATTGGAGCTCGCCCACTGGGTCGACACGATCGAGGAGGCGATCGACCTCGTCCGGGTCGAGCGCGACCGCTTCCTGGAGCGCAACGAAGTGGTGCTGCCGCCGCCCGTGGCAGCGGCCCCGGACCCGGCCTCCGGCGAGAGCCTGCCGGCGGACGTCTAGGCAGGCTCCGCGCGGTGCCGGACCCGGCATGCGTTGTGCTACCTTTCGCCGCGGCATGGCCGAGACCCCGCTCCTGCTCGCGCTCCAAGCGCCGATCGCACCGAACGGGA
>DATKCC010000083.1:0-6468 GCA_035513375.1 Thermoanaerobaculia bacterium
CTCGGCGTAGCGCAGGTACATGCGCAGGAGCATCTCGGCCCAGTCCTGCGACTCGGTGCCGCCGGCGCCGGGGTGGATCGCCATCAGGGCCGGTTTGTCGTCGTCCTCGCCCGAGAGCATGAGCAGGAGCTCGAGCTTTTCGAGCTCACGCTCGAGCTCGGCGAGGAACTCCACTGCCTCGGCGTCGGCCTCGCCCTCGGCAATCAGCTCGCGCCAGGCATCGAGGTCGCCGCCCTGCTCGCGCAGGCGCTCGAGCATCTTGACGCGCCGCTCGACCGCCCGCCGGCGCTGGAGGAGCGGTGCGCTCCGTGCGGCGTTGTCCCAGAAGCCGGGCGAGCCCATCTCCCGGTCGATCTCGGCCAGCTCCCCCTCGACGGCGGACTGCTCAAAGATACCCCCGGAGGTGGCCGAGCTGGCCCTCGAGGCGTTCGATGCGCTGGTAGATCTCGGGACCGATCATGGTCTGCTCCTTCGGCTTGCGACGATAGCAAAGAGGGCCAGGGCGCCGGCCGCTGCGGGCACCGCCCAGGGCGCGCGGGCAAAGGGCGAGAGGTCGCGCCGGCCGGAGATCCTGGCCCGGAGCACCCCCGCCTCGCCCACCCCCAGGCTCTGCCGCACCGAGCCGTCGGGCGCGATCACGCCGGAGATGCCGGTGATAGCGGCCCGGAGCATCGGGCGACGGGTCTCGGCGGCTCGCCACCGGGCCGCCTGGAAGTGCTGCCAGGGGGCCGCGGTGTCCCCGTACCAGGCGTCGTTGGTCACCGTGACCAGAACGGAGGCCCCGGCCTGGACCAGGTCGGCTACCTCGCCCGGGAAGGTAACCTCGAAGCAGATCGCCGCCCCCAGCTGCTCCGCCCCCCAGGGCAGCAGGCGAATCTCGTCGGCCGGCGAGTAGTCGCCCGCGCTCCGAGCCAGCCGATCGATGAAAGTGAAAACGCCGGCCAGGGGAACGTATTCCCCGAACGGAACGAGGTGGCGCTTGTCGTAGTGGCCGGCGGCGCCCCCCCGCTCGATCAGGTAGACCGCGTTGAAGTAGCGATCCTCCCCGTCGGGACCGCTCGTGCGGCGGGTCGAGTTGAGCAGCAGCGAGCAGCCGCTCCGCTCGACCAGCGCCTCGAGACCGCGATCGAGCTCCGGGTCGCGCCCGAGCTCGAACGGCCAGGCCGCGCTCTCCGGCCAGACGACCAGGGCGCCCGGGAGGTCGCAGGCCTGCTCGGAGAGCCGCAGGAGGCGCTCGTAGCCTGCCCGGGCCACCTCCGGATCGTAGGTCACCTGGTTGTAGATCGCCGGCTGGACGATCCGGACCGGCCGGCTCGTAGCGAGCTCGGCCTCGGGCCCCAGCCGACCGGGAGGCACCGCGAAGCGCCCGGCCAGGGGAAGCAGGAGGAGCGCCGCGAGGAGCACGGCGACCGCCGGCCTCGCCCGGCGGCGACCCGGGCGGGAACCGAACGCGAAGGCCACCGCGGCGTTGGCTGCCACGGCCAGCAGGCCCACCCCCCAGACCCCCAACCAGGCGGCGAGCGGCAGGGCGCCGGGAACGGCGGTCCAGGCGTAGGCCGCGAGGTTCCAGGTGAAGCCGGTGAACAGCCAGCCCCGGAGGACCTCGAGGGACACCCAGAGGGCCGGGAGGCCGGCGAGCGCGGGCCAGCCGCCCCGTTGCCAGAGCGGTGAACCGAGCGCGGCGAAGCCGGCGGTGAAGAGGCCCAGGTAGAGCGCGAGAGCGACGAGCAGGACGACCGCCAACCAGGCCGGCAGGCCGCCGAAGGTCTCGAGCGTGGGCGCGATCCAGGGGATCGAGGTGAGCCAGAAGGCGAGCCCGTGGAGCCAGCCGAGCCCGAAGGCCGCCAGCCGGCTGCGGGCGGCGCCGAGGAGGAGGAAGAGCGGTACCAGGGCGAGCCAGGGGGCGACCGCGAGCGGCTCGCGTCCGAAGCACGCCGCCCACAAGGCCCCGGCGACGGGCGCCAGCAGCCACGGGGCCGAGGACCTCACTGCGTGATCCAGGTCTCCAGGTGCAGCGACTCTCGCAGGCGCTCCGCGACCTCCTCGGCCTGCGCCCGCTGCTCGAAGGGGCCGACGCGGACCCGGTAGAGCGTGCGCCCGGCGTCGTTGACCGGCGACAGGAAGGCCCGGAAGCCGTTCCGCTTCAGGCGGTCGAGAATCTCCCGGGCTTTGGCCTCCTCGCTCGAAACCAGGACCTGGATGACCAGGTCGCCGGTGGCAAGCGAGCCGCTCGGGGCGGGGTCCCGGCGGCGCTCGGGAGCGGGCGGCGGCTCGACCGGGTCCGCCGCCCGGGGCCCGGAGCCGGTGGCATCCGGTCTGCCACCCTCACCCGCTTCAAGGGAGCCGCCCCGGTCGCCCACGTCCTGCCGCAGAGTCGTACCGGGCTGTGGCTCGCGGGCGACCTCGCCCAGCGGCCGCGCCCGCACCATCGGCGCCTCCTCGAAGAACGAGAGCTCGTCGGGACGGGGCTCGGGCTGCTCCGCGTCGACGGCCTGCACCCGGTCGGCCTGGGGCTGTGCGTCCCCCCGGCCGACCCAGACTCCGGAGAAGAACGCCGCCACCATGCTGACCAGCAGGACGACGAAGGCCGCGAGCACCTGGCGGCCGGTCAGGGCAATCTCGTAGTAGCTCGGCTCGTGCGGCTCGTTCACGGTGCGGCGGGGCCTCCTTCAGGTGCCTGGCTGGCGCTGAAGGCCTCGAACGCGCGGAGCATCTCGATCGGGATCGGGAAGAAGATCGTCGAGTTCTGCTCGGAGGAGATCTCGGTCACGGTCTGGAGATAACGGAGCTGGAGGGTCACCGGATTCCGGGCCACCACGTCGGCGGCCGCGGCGAGCTGCTTCGAGGCCTGGAACTCGCCTTCGGCGTGGATGACCTTGGCCCGCTTCTCGCGCTCGGCCTCGGCCTGGCGCGCCATCGCGCGCTGCATTTCAGAGGGCAGGTCGACGTGCTTGAGCTCGACCATCGAGACCTTGACCCCCCAGGGGTCGGTCTGGGTGTCGATGATCGTCTGGAGCTTCTCGTTGAGCTGCTCGCGCTCGGAGAGCAGCTCGTCGAGCTCCGCCTGCCCTAGGACCGAGCGCAGAGTGGTCTGCGCGAGCTGGCTGGTGGCGTAGAGGTAGTTCTCGACCTCGACCACCGCCCGGCCCGGGTCGACGACCCGGAAGTAGACGACGGCGTTGACCTTGACCGAGACGTTGTCGCGGGTGATCACGTCCTGCGGCGGCACGTCGTGGACCACGGTGCGGAGCGACATCTTCACCACCTGATCGATCGGCCAGAAGACGAAGATGATCCCGGGCCCCTTTGAGCGGGCGAGGAGCCGGCCCAATCGGAAGATCACCGCCCGCTCGTACTCGTTCAAGATCCGGATCCAGCGGGAGAGCAGGAACAGTCCCACCAGGACTACGATGACGATTCCGAACATTCCTTCTCCGAACATGGCTTCCCCTTTTCGTCTTCTCGTGAGCCTTCTCGTCAGGTCGTCGCGACCGCCGACTCTACCTTCCCTCGGCCGGAGCCGAGCCGCTCTCGGGCTCCCGCGGCCCGGGCGCGGCCACCGGCCGCACCGAGAGCCGCAGCCCTTCGACCGCCACCACTTCCACCGGGTCGCCCTTGGTGACCGGGCCGTCGGCGACCGCGTCCCAGAGCTCGCCGTGGACGAAGACCTTGCCCGACGGCCGCAGGTCGGACCAGGCTCGTCCGCGCTCGGACACCATCCCTTCGGAGCCCGTCCGGACCGGGTTGCGGTGGGTCCGTAGAACCTGGAACATCAGGAACAGGACCACCACCACGGCCGAGATCGCCGCCGCCGCGACGACCTCCAGGCTCACCCGGAGCGCCGGGTCCGCGTCCTCGAACAGCATGGTCGCGCCGAGCACCAGAGAGACCACGCCGGCCAGGGTGAGCAGGCCGTAGCTCGTCACCTTGATCTCGGCGATGAAGAACACCAGGGCGAGGCCCAGCAGGAGGAGGCCGGCGGCGTTGATCGGCAGCACCGAAAGCGCGTAGAAGCCGACGATGAGACAGATCGCGCCGATCACCCCGGGGAAGATCGCCCCCGGGTTGTAGAGCTCGATCATCAGGCCGATCGAGCCGATCGAGAGCAGCAGCAGGGCGATGTCCGGCTTGGCCAGGATCCCCCGCGCGCGCTGGAACGCCGTCGGCTCGATGCGCTCGATGACCGCACCGGCGGTCCTGAGCGTGACCTCCTCGCCCCCCGGCTCGCGCAGCGGCCGGCCGTCGATCTCCTGGAGGAGCGCGGCGAGCGACGGGGCGACGAGATCGATCAACCCCTCCTCGAGCGCCTGGTCGGCGTCGTAGGCGCGGGCTTCGGTGACCGCCGCCTCGGCGAGCTCGACGTTGCGCCCGTGGCGCTTGGCCAGTGAGCGGATCTGGGCGCGGGCGTCCTCCTCGACCTTCTCGCCCATCGTCCCTTCGATGTCCTCGCCACTCGGGCCGACGGCGGAAGCGGCACCGGCGTTGGTGCCCGGCGCCATGGCGGCGACGTCGGCGGCCAGCAGGATGAAAAAGCCGGCCGACGCGGCCTGAGCGCCGGAGGGCGCGACGTAGACCACGACCGGCACCCGGGAGCCGAGCACGCTCTTCACCATCTCGCGCATCGAGGTGTGGAGACCGCCCGCGGTGTCGAGCTCGACCACCAGGGCGGCTGCCTGCCGGCGCTCGGCCTCGCGCACCGCGCCATCCAGGATCTCGGCCGAGACCGGGTGGATCGGCGAGCGGATGGCGACGACCACGACCTCCTGCTCGGCCAGCTCCGGCGCCCCCGCCTCCTCGACCGTGCCTTCGCCCTCGGCGCCGCCCTGGGCGAGGAGCGGCAGGGCGAGCAGGACGCAGACGAGGCCGAGGAGTGCGAAGTGGCGGGGACGGCGAGCTGTCGAAGTCTTCCGCCTCACGGACGCAAGTATACCGTTTTCAAAGGGTTTCCGGCGCGGGCCGGCGTGCCCCGTAACGAGGAGCCACCGGCCCTCGTAGGGTGGGCCTCGGCCCACCGGTCGAAGGCCGAGGCGCTCGCGGAGATTTCGGCGGAGCCAGGTGGTCCGAGACCCACCCTACAAGAGACTGCTCGCGAGGTTGGCGAGCTCGCTGCGCTCACCCTTCTCCAGGTTGATGTGGGCGTAGAGGGGGTTGCCGCGCAGGCGGTCGATCAGGTAGGAGAGACCGTTCGAGTGGGAGTCCAGGTAGGGGGTGTCGATCTGGAAGACGTCACCGGTCAGCACGATCTTCGTCCCCTCACCGGCCCGGGTGATGATCGTCTTGATCTCGTGCGGGGTCAGGTTCTGGGCCTCGTCGACGATGAACATCACGTTGGCGAAGCTCCGCCCTCGGATGTAGGCGAGCGGCACGATGTGGAGCTTCTCGTGCTCGATCATCTCGTCGATGCGCTTGTACTCCTTCGAGCTCTCGGAGAACTGGTTCTTGATCACCGAGAGGTTGTCCCACAGCGGCTGCATGTAGGGATTGACCTTCGACTGGATGTCGCCGGGCAGGTAGCCCAGGTCCTTGTTCGACAGCGGGACGATCGGCCGGGCGAGATAGATCTGCCGGTACTCCCGGCGCTGCTCGAGGGCGCCGGCCAGCGCCAGCAGGGTCTTGCCGGTGCCGGCGGAGCCGCTGATCGAAACCAGCGACACCGCCCGGTTGAGGATCGCGTGGAGGGCGAAGGTCTGCTCGGCGTTGCGCGGCGAGATGCCGTAGGCCGGGTGCTTGGTCACCCGCTCCAGGCGGTCGCTCGCCGGGTTGTGGTAGGCCAGCGCCGACTTGCTCGAGCTCCGGAGGATGAAGTACTGATTGGCCGCGGGAGGCTCGGCCAGGACCTCCGATGCCGCCACACCTTCCTGGGCGTGGAGCCGGTCGATCGCACCCTCGGCGCCGACTTCGACGTGCCCCGTGCCGCGGTAGAGATGGGCGACGTCCTTGATCCGGACGGTCTCGTAGTCTTCGGCCAGGAGCGACACCGCCCGGGCCTTGATCCGGAGGTTCAGATCCTTCGAAACCAGGATCACCTTGCGCTCGCTCTCCCGCTTGGCCAGGGCGAGGGCGGCGTTCAGGATTCGGTGGTCGTTCTTCTTCGAGCCGAAGAGCTCGGCCGCGTCGACCCCGGAGGTCTCCTCGGCGATCACCCGGAAACGGCCCTGGGCACCGCCGCGCTCGGCGCGGTGGTCGGCTCCGTTGATCGGGATCCACTGGCGCAGGTCGTTGTCCTCCGACAGCTTGTCGAGCTGGCGCATGAACTCCCGCGCGTGGAGGTTGATGACGTTGTTGCCCTTCTTGAACTGATCGAGCTCCTCGAGCACGGTCAAGGGCACGGCCACGTCGTGCTCCTCGAAGCTGGTCATCGCCTTGTAGTCGTACAAGACGACCGAGGTGTCGAGGACGAAGATTTTTCGCGACTGCGATTCAGGCATCGACGGCGGGGTGCTCCGGACGGGATGATAGCAAAAGCCC
>DATKCC010000084.1:0-7620 GCA_035513375.1 Thermoanaerobaculia bacterium
CTTCGAGGCGGCCAGCCGGGGCAAGGCGGCGTCGGGCATCACCACCGCCAGGGTGGTGTTGCCCTCCCAGCCGTGGGCGGCGCCGGGGGGGAGGGCGGCGAGCTGCCGCTCCGCCGAGGCGAGCTCGAGGGCCTCGGGCGCGCTCCGGCAGCCGGCGAGGAGCCGCCCGCTGTCCGGGTCGCGCACGTCGCCGAAAGCGTTGACCGCGACCGCCGCGGCGACCGTCGGACCGCCGGGGACGGTGAGGCTGGCGAAGCCGAACCCGCCCTTCATCCCGCGCTCGGGACCCAGGGCCTTGCCCACCGTGGCACCGGTGCCCGCCCCTACGCTCCCGGCGGCGACCTCGGCCGCCGTCTCAGCCGCTCCTTCGGCTTCGGCGAGGGCCGCGGCCACCAGCTCCGGCCCCGGCCGCGCCGCGGGGTCGCCGAAGGCGAGGTCGAAGAGGATCGCGGTCGGAACCAGCGGGACGACGCCGAAGCCGGTGCTGAAGCCCGAGCTCCGCGCCGCCAGGCGCGCCACCACCGGCTCGGCCGCCGCCAGGCCGAAGCCGCTGCCGCCGGCGAGCACCACGCCGTGGGCCCGGGAGGCGACGTGATGGGGGTTGACCAGCGAGTCGAACTGCCGGGTGCCGGTGGCCGAGCCGCGGACCTCCGCGGCGGCGACGGCGCCCTCCGGGCAGAGGATCACCGTCACCCCGGTCATCCCGAGGGTGTCCGACCCGTGGCCTATGGTGAAACCCGGCAAGTTCAGGAGCCGCGAGACGGGGGGGAGAGGCGGGGCGGACATGAGAGGATTGTACGCGCGGCCTCCGGAATAGCCGCGCCGGGTCCGGCCGGTTGTAGCAGGGGGGATCCACGCGAGAAAGGCGGTGCGATGCGCTTCAAACCGATCCACGGGCTCCTGATCGTCCCGGTCTTCGTCGTCGGCGTGTTCCTCGTCGCCGGCGGCTTCGGCCTCGGCAGGCACCAGCGGGTCTCGCCCGACGCCAACGGGGTGGTGCGGATCGACGTCTCCGACCTCGAGCGGAGCCAGGTGCGGTACTACCGCTTCCTCAACCGGGGCAACCAGGAGGTCAAGTTCCTGGTAGGCCGCGACCGCCACGGCGTCGTCCAGGTGGGCTTCGACGCCAGCGAGAGCCATGCCCGTGTGGGCCGCGGCTTCCGCGCCGAGGGCGATTGGGTGGTCGACAACAAGTGCGACACGGCCTCGCACCTCGAGGAGGTCAACCGCGGCGGCGGCGGCTGCCGGCCGGTGCCCCTGGAGCACCGCGTGGTCGGCCAGCAGTTGGTGCTCCAGGAGCCGGACATCCTGCGCGGGTGGCGGCTGTTCAACTGACCGGCGCCCGCGGCGCCGGTCAGCCAGCGCTGCCCTGAGCGAAGTCGAAGGGAGTGAGCGCAGCGAGCGAAGGATCTCGCTGCTGCGGACCACGCCGGTCCTGCGCCAATTCACCTGTCGCTCGACCCTCGCCCTGTGCTATCGTCTCGCGGTTCGGGATCGGGAAAGGAAGACCATGTCGACAGCCGACTTCGTGCTCTACGAAGAGGAGTTCAGGCAACTGGAAGAAGCGCTGCGCCGGCTGCGCCAGGAATCCAACTCCAAGGCGGTCTTCCTGATCGACAAGAACGGCCAGCAGATCGCGGCGGCGGGTGAGATCGAGCAGTTCGACACCACCTCACTGGCTTCGCTGACCGCGGGCAACGTCGCCGCGACCGACGGGCTGGCCAAGTTGATCGGAGAGCGGGAGTTCTCGGTCCTCTTCCACGAGGGCCAACAGGACCACATCCACATCTCGATCGTCGCCCGGCGGGCGATCCTGGTGGTGATCTTCGACGAGCGGTCGTCGCTCGGGCTCGTGCGGCTCCGGGTCAAACGGGCGAGCGCCGACCTCGAGCGCATCTTCGAGACGATGATCGAGAAGGGTCAGACGACCGGAGCCCCGGCGACCACGAGCCCCTTTTCGGAGATCACCGACGACGACATCGACGCGCTGTTCAGCGAGTAGGCGGCACTTGCGGGCCGGGCGACTCTTCGCCAGGCGCGGGTCCGGACGCTCGATATGACTTTCATCAATTACGCCAGCAAGGAGATCAACTGCAAGATCGTCTATTACGGCCCCGGCCTCGGGGGCAAGACGACCAATCTGCAGTACATCTATAACAAGACCTCGCCCGAGGCGAAGGGCAAGATGATCTCCCTCGCCACCGAGGCCGACCGCACGCTGTTCTTCGACTTCCTGCCCCTCGACCTGGGTACGATCCGCGGCTTCACCACCCGCTTCCACCTCTACACCGTACCCGGCCAGGTGTTCTACGACGCCAGCCGCAAGCTGATCCTCAAAGGGGTCGACGGCGTCGTCTTCGTTGCCGACAGCCAGCAGGAGCGCATGGAGGCCAACATCGAATCGATCCGCAACCTCGAGGACAACCTGCACGACCACGGCTTCGACCTCAGGGCCATCCCCTACGTGCTGCAGTTCAACAAGCGTGATCTGCCGAACGTGCTGCCGGTGGAGGAGCTCTACCGGGTGCTCAACTTCAAGCGCGAGCCCACGTTCGAAGGGGTCGCGACCACCGGGGTGGGGGTGTTCGACACGCTGAAGTCCGTGGCCAAGCAGATCCTCATCGAGCTCAGAAAGCGCTAGACCATGGCCAAAGACTGGAGCACCAAGGAGACGACTTACCTGAAGCGCTACGCTGCGAGCAAGCGCATCGCGGAGCTCGCACAGCGCCTGGAGGCCGAGGACGCCGACGTCCAGGCGAAGCTCGAGGAGCTCGGGCTCGCGGCCAAGGACAGCCCGCGGAAGTCCCGGCTGGGCAATGAGCCGCTGCTCCCCACCTATGAAGAGGCTCTGCGTGCCCTCTACGGAGGGGGCCGCGCCAAGGCCGCGAAACTGTTCACGAAGGTCATCGAGGAGTGCGACCAACCGGAGCTCGCGGAGCGCGCCCGGCAGATGCTCGCCGTGTCCCAACGGGAAGGGCCGCAGGCCGCGCAGGCGAGCGAGGACGACTTCCTCCAGGCGGTCTACGAGAAGAACCGGGGCAATCCCGAGCGCGCCCTCGAGATCGCCCGGCGCGGTGGTCGCACCGGCAAGGACGAGCGCTTCGCCTATCTCGAAGCCTCGGTCCACGCGCTGGCCGAGCGGCTGGACGAGGCCGCCACGGCGCTCGCCAAGGCGATCGAGCTCGACGCCAGGAACCGCGTCCACGCCTTTCACGATCCGGACTTTGCGGCGCTACGCGGGAGCCGTGAGCATGCCGGCGTGTTCCGCTCCGGCTCCTAAGGCCCTCACCCTCGATCCCGCTCCCGCGAACGGGAGAGGGACGCCTCCGCAGCCCAGCCCACTGCGCGGTGGCTCGAAGCATCGATCATGGCTGCCGCGATACGATTCCGACGCTCCCAATATCAGCCGCGATGATCTCCAGGATGTCCAGCGAGTCCCCGAGCGACGGGACGTCTTCCGCGCTAGCCGC
This sequence comes from Thermoanaerobaculia bacterium, assembly GCA_035513375.1. GTDB lineage: Bacteria > Acidobacteriota > Thermoanaerobaculia > Multivoradales > DATKCC01 > DATKCC01. Next base: position 3,471 of record DATKCC010000084.1, read on the forward strand.
GGTCGCCGGCAAGGTCGTGACCGTCGTAGGCGGCGGCACCGGCCTCTCGAGCGTGCTCCGGGGGCTCAAAGGGCTGACCGTGCCCGGCGGTGCCACGGGGCTCGCCGGGCTCTACGGCGTCGTGACCGTGACCGACGACGGCGGCTCCTCGGGGAGGCTCCGGCGGGAGCTCGGGATCCCACCCCCGGGGGACATTCGGAACTGCCTGGCGGCGCTCGCCGACGACGAGGATCTCCTGGCGCGCCTCTTCCAGTACCGCTTCGCCAACGGCAACGGGCTCTCCGGGCACTCGTTCGGCAACCTCTTCCTGGCCGCGCTGACCGGCATCACCGGTGACTTCTACCAGGCGGTTCTGACCGCCGAGGAGGTGCTCTCAGTGCGGGGCAAGATCCTTCCCGCGACCCTGACCGACGTCCACCTGCGGGGCCGGGGCCGGTCGGGACGGATCTACCAGGGGGAGGTCGCGGTGGGGCGCTCGGGCGAAGCGCTGGAGGATCTACGCCTCGAGCCGGAGGGGCCGGCGGCCTTCCCGGCAGCGGTAGAGGCCCTGGAGCGCGCGGACCTCGTGTTCCTCGGTCCGGGCTCGCTCTACACCTCGATCCTGCCCAACCTGCTGATCCCCGGGATCCGGGAGGCGATAGGGCGCTCGGCGGCGCCGGTCGTCCTGCTCCTCAACCTGATGACCGAGCCGGGGGAGACTGACGGTATGGACGCTCTCGACCACCTCGCCGCGATCGAGCGCCAGGCGGGGCCGGGGTTGATCGACGCCGTGGTCGCCAGCGCCGACCGGCCCTCGGAAGAGCGCCTCTCGGCTTACGCCGAGACGGGGGCCCGCCGGGTCCGGGTCGACCACGAGGCGATCGCCGCGCGCGGAGTGCGGGTGATCGAGCGCGACCTGCTCGCCGGCGGCGAGCTCATCCGCCACGACCCGCTGGCGTTGCGGGAGCTCGCCGTCGAGCTGCTCCCGACGGGCGGCGGGCGTTGACCGGGCGCGCTCCGAGAAGCGGCGGGGTGACCGCCGTCGTCCTGGCCGCCGGCCAGGGCACGCGGATGCGCTCGGAGTTGCCGAAGGTCCTTCACGAGGCCGGCGGCCGGCCGCTTCTCGCCTGGGTGCTCGACGCCGCCCGTGCGGCCGGCTGCGACCGGCTGGTGGTGGTGGCCGGCTACCTGGCCGAGCGGGTCCGGCGAACCATCCCTCGGAGCCCGGACCTCGCCTGGGCTCTCCAGGAGCGCCAGCTGGGCACCGGGCACGCGCTCGCCCAGGCCGAGACGGCGCTGGCGGACGAGATCGCCGGCGGCTCTCTCCTGTTGGTCCTCTCGGGCGACGTGCCGCTGGTTCGCCCGCAGACCCTGCGCGCGCTCGCGGTCGCGGCGCGAGGCGCCTGGGGCGCCATGGCGACGGCCGAGCTCGAGGAGCCCAGCGCCCTCGGTCGGGTGATCCCGCGCCCGGACGACCCCCGGCTGCTCGAGCGGATCGTCGAGGCGGCGGACGCGGGGCCGGCCGAGCTCGCCCTCAACACGATCAACGCCGGCCTCTACGCCCTCCCAGCCGCAGGGGTCTTCCCCTACCTGGCGCGCCTTTGCACCGACAACGCCCAGGGGGAGCTCTACCTGACCGACGCCCTGGCCGCGGCCGCTCGCGCCGGCGAGCCGGTCCGGCTGGTCCCCCTGGCCGATCCTGAGGAGGCCCTCGGCGTCAACACCCCCGAGGAGCTCGCCCGGGTCGACCGCATCCTCAGGGAGCGGCGGTAAGATCTCTCTCTCGCCTGCCACCCGGCAGGCCCCAGATTTGCACCGCGAGGTCTGCGCCATGTGCGGAATCATCGGATACGTCGGTCCCCGGGAGGCGGTGCCGATCCTGCTCCAGGGGCTCCAGGCGCTGGAGTACAGGGGCTACGACTCGGCCGGGGTGGTGGTGGCCACGAACGGCAGCCTCGACCGGGTACGGGCGCCGGGCAAGCTCCACAACCTGGTCGAGAAGCTCGAGCAACGGACGATCCACGGCAGCCTCGGCCTCGGTCACACCCGCTGGGCGACCCACGGCGCCCCGAACGAGGCCAACGCCCACCCCCACGTCGACGCCCGCGGGCGCGTGGCGGTCATCCACAACGGCATCATCGAGAACTTCCTCGCCTTGAAGCGCCGGCTCGAGGGCGCGGGCTGGCAGTTCAGCTCGGACACCGACACCGAGGTGGTGGCGAATCTGGTCTCCTCCCACCTCGAGCAGACCGGGAGTCTGCGGGCGGCGGTGGCTGCGGCGGTGGCCGAGCTCGATGGCATGTACGCCTTCGCGGTGATCGCGGCGGGCGCGGAGGAGCCCGAGATCGTCGCCGCCCGGAAGGGGCCGCCCCTCGCTCTGGGCCTCTCCTCGGGCGAGCAGTTCCTGGGCTCGGACCCGGCGGCCATGCTGGCCTACACCAGGGACGTGATCTTCCTCGAGAACGGCGACATAGCGCGGCTGACCGCCGCAGCGGTCGAGGTCTGGGACCGCGAGGGGATCCGGGTCGAGAGGGGGGTCCACCACCTCCAATGGGACCCGGTCCAGACCGAGAAGGGCGGCTACAAGCACTTCATGCTCAAGGAGATCCATGAGCAGGCCCAGGCAGTCCAGGACACCTTCGCCGGCCGGGTGCTGTTCGAGCTCAACCGAGTGGAGCTCGCGGAGCTCGGCATCGCGCCGGAGGAGCTCGCCCGGATCGAGCGCTTCCACCTCCTGGCTTGCGGCACCTCCTGGCACGCCGCCCTGGTGGGGAAGTTCTTGATCGAGGCCCTCGCCCGCCTGCCGGTCGAGGTGGACTACGGTTCCGAGTACCGCTACCGGGAGCCGATCGTCGACGAACGCCTGCTCGCGGTGGGGGTCTCCCAATCGGGCGAGACCGCCGACACCCTGGCGGCGATGGAGGAGGCCCGCGCCCGCGGCGCCCGGCTGGTGACGATCGGCAACGTCCGGGGCAGCCAGGCGACCCGGATCAGCGAAGGGGTGATCTACACCCACGCCGGCCCCGAGATCGGCGTCGCTTCGACCAAGGCGTTCACCACCCAGCTCGTGGCCTTCTACCTGCTCGCGCTCTACCTGCGCCAGGCCCAGCGGGGCGCGCGCGGCGAGCTCGAGCCCGAGCTGCTGACCGCGCTCGCCCACCTGCCGACGGCGGTCGACCAGGCCCTGGCCGGAGAGGCGCACCTCGACGAGCTCGCCCGGCGCTTTCGCCACGCCGAGAACTTTCTCTACCTGGGTCGGGGAATCAACTACCCGATCGCCCTGGAGGGGGCGCTCAAGCTCAAGGAGATCTCCTACATCCATGCCGAGGGTTACCCCGCCGGCGAGATGAAGCACGGGCCGATCGCGCTGATCGACCAGGACATGCCGGTGGTGGCGATCGCCACCGGGTCGGACGCGATCTACGGGAAGGTGGTCTCGAACATCCAGGAGGTCAAGGCCCGGGACGGAGTCGTGCTGGCGGTGACCGATCGGGACCCGGGGGAGCTCGGGGGGCTCGCCGACGAGGTGATCCAGGTGCCTCGGACGACGCCCTTGCTCCAGCCGGTGGTCAACGTCGTCCCACTCCAGCTCCTGGCCTACTTCATCGGCGTCCGACTGGGCAAGGACGTCGACCAGCCTCGGAACCTGGCGAAGAGCGTGACCGTGGAGTAGGCGGGCCCGGCCCCTGCCCCGGGAGGAGACAAGCTCCTCCCCTACATGCGGCCGGAGGTAGCACCGCCGCCTGCGGTCGTAGGGGCGGAGGTTGCCTCCGCCCGGCGGTCGGCGCTCCGGGAGATGGAACTTTCGGCATCGCCCGCCGGTTATACCCCCCACTGATGTCCACCCGCTTCCAGCTCAGGGCCGCAGCCCTCCTCGCGCTCGCTCTCTGCGCTCCTGCGCTCGCCGCGCAGGAACCGCGGGTGGAGGAGCGCTTCGTCTACCGCTGGGAGCTCAAGAAGCTCGCCGCCCTGGTCGGGGGAATCCTGTTGCCGGGCCACGGCACCGGCTTGCTCACCTTCGATCCGCTCCCCAACGGCCGCCTGGTCTCCGAGCTCCACATCACCTCCGAGCACAGCGCGAAAGGAGAGTTCTGGCGTTACGGCGCCGAGATCGACCCGCGGGCGGGGCGCACGATCAGGGCCTGGAGCTCCTACCTGTGGCGGGGCGAGT
>DATKCC010000085.1:0-3289 GCA_035513375.1 Thermoanaerobaculia bacterium
GGACCTCCCGGGTGGCGGCGGCCCGGCTCGCCGGATCCCGGAGCGACTCCTTGAAGCGCTCCCCCTTGCCGTAACCGAACCAGGCGAGGCCCATGATCAGGGCGAGGGCGCCCGCCATCAGCGCGCCGCAGCCGCACCCCAGAGCCGCCCGGCGCTCGCCGGCGCCGGCGCCCGAGCCGGGCAGGCTCACAGGTAGCCGACCGCTCGGAGGTGTTTCTCGACCTCCTCCGCGGCCCGGAGCGACCCTGCGCCGCCGCCTTCGAGCTCGACCCACCGGCGGAGGACCTCGAGAAGCCGGCCGGCCTCCTCGGGGTGGGCGGCGGCGAGGTCCTCGGTCTCGCCCGGGTCGGCCGCGAGGTCGAAGAGGCGCGCCGCCCCCGTCTCGACGTCCAGGATCAGCTTCCAGCGGCCGTCGGAGATCGCCCGCGAGCGGCCCTGGAGGGCGAAGAGGTAGCGATTGACCTCCCGTTCCTCCTCGATCGCCGGCCGGAGGCTCCGGCCCTGGAGGCCCAGGTCGTCGGCCGCCACGCCCAGGTAGTCGAGGAGGGTGGGCAGCACGTCGAGGTTCTGGACCCGGGCCTCGCGCACGCCGCCCGGGACGCCGGGGATGCGGAGGGCCAGCGGGGTGCCCAGTACCGTATCGTAGGTCAGGCTCCAGCAGTGGCCGATCTCGCCGTGCTCCAGGAGCTCCTCGCCGTGGTCCGAGACCAGGACCACGACCGTCCGCTCGAGCAACCCCCGCGCTTCCAGGGCCTCGAGCAGCCGGGCGAGCTGCTCGTCGAAGTAGCTCACCTCCTCGTCGTAGAGGATGCCGAGCTGGTCGACGTCGGCCGCGGTGAGGCGCACCGGCGGCCCCTCGCCTTTGAGGCCCCGGACCACCGGCAGCGGGTTCCCGGCGCCGATGAACCGGTGGCTGAAGGCGGCATCGGGGAAGCGGCGGGCGTGGTCGGCCGGCGGCCGGTAGGGGGCGTGGGGGTCCATGAAGTGGAGGTAGAGGAGGAACGGCTCGTCGAGCCCGTCCAGCAGCTCAAGGGCGCGGCCGTTGACGCAGGCGGCGTTCTGGCGCTTGACGCACTCCTCGTCGAAGACCTCGAAGCCGGCGCCGAAGCCGCCGACCGGGTTGACCCGGCTCGGGGTCGCCCGCACCACCGGGCTCGCCGAGACCGCGGCGGTCCGGTAGCCGCGGTCGGCCAGGATGCCGGCTAGGGTCGGCATCCCCTCCGGGATCCCCATCTCCCGCTTGCCGCCGCCGGCCTGGGCGGCCCGCTCGATGAACGGCGCCGGGTAGCGGGAGGTCAGGAGCGAGTTGACCGAAGGGAAGGTGCATCCAGCCTGTGCCTGGACGGTCGTGAAAACGACCGCATCGCCGGCGAAGCGGTCAAGATTCGGGCTGGTCGCCCGATGGTGACCGTAGAGCGACAGACGGTCGGCGCGGAGCGTGTCGACCAGCACGAACAGGACGTTCCACGGCCCATCCGCGACGCGGGGGCCGCACGACAGAAAAGCTCCGGCGGCGAGGACCAGTAACGGCAGCAGCGCCGGGCGGGTTCGATCGGGCGTCCTCATCGAGAGAGGTGAGTCTACAAGCTCGCAGGCTTAGCAGCCCGTGGTGGAAGTCCGTGCGGCCACACGGACTTCCACCACGGGCTGGTAGCCCCGGGGGCCTGCACCGTGGTAGGTTTCGGGCTCTGGAGGCATACGGGCCGGGGGTCGATGAGCAGAGACAGAGTCGATCGACTACAGTCCTTTTTCCTCGACCGGCCGGAGCTGGGAGCGGCTTCGGTCTACCTGTTCGGGAGCCGGAGCGTCGGGCGGCACTGGGATCGGCTCCTGGGGGTCGCGGTCCTGGCCGATCCGGAGCGCCATCCGGACCCGGTCCACCGTGCCGAGCTGGTGGGCCGCCTCGCCCCCGAGCTCGCTCACGTGGCGGGCGAAAGCCGGCTCGACCTGCTGGTCCTGAACGACGCCTCGCCTCTGGTCGCCCGAAAGATCGTCACCGAGGGCCGCCGGGTGATCTCGCACGACCCGACCCTCGACCGCGCCTTCCTCCGCGACGCCCTGGTCCGAGCGGTCGACCTGGAGGCCTTCTCCCGCCGCCCTCGCCGCCTTCGCCTCGAAACGGTCTCGCGCTGAAGACCGCCCGTCTCCGGTCACCGATGAGCTACCTCGCGGAACGCCTGACGGACCTTCGCCGTCATCTCGACCATCTCGCCGCGGTCCGGCCCCGGGTCGCCGGGCCGGAGAGCCTGCGGGCCGACCTCTCCCTCGCCAACGACGTCCTCTACTCCCTGCTCATCGTCAGCCAGCGGGTGATCGACGTCGCAGCCGAGCTTTCGACCCGTCGCGGCCTCCGGTTCGAGGACTTCCAGGAAGCGGTTCGCAATCTCGCGATCTACGAGGAGTTCCCCGACGCCCTCATCCGACGCCTGGAGCCCTTGCCCGAGCTCCGGAACCATCTGATCTACGGCGGCGGCGACCTCGAACGGGCGGTCGACGCCCTGGGCAAGCTCGACGGGGTCGAGCGCTTCGCCCAGGGGGTCGGGCGCCTGGTGGGGAAGCGAGTCTAGCGGGCCGAGACCGGGACCTTCAGCACCTGGCTGGGGGTGATCTTCGTCGAGGCGAGACCGTTGGTCTGCTGGAGGGTCCGGACCGTCGTGCCGTGGGTGCGGGCGATCGTCCAGAGACTATCCCCCCGCCGGACCCGGTAGGCGATCACTCCCTCTGCCGGCTCGGCCCGGTGGCCGGTCTTGGCCGCCACGTAGGTCGCGTACTGCCGGGGGAAGAGCACCACGTGGTAGTGGGGGGGCCGCCGCTCCCGAGCCGCCTCCAGGAGCCCGCCAGCCTCCAGGCCGATCAGGGCCGATTCGAGCCAGCTCCGGCAGCGGCGGCTGTCGCTCACGCGCAGGTCGAGGGCCATGCCGGTGGGATGGACCGAAAGCGGCGAGGAGTTGGGCGGTTGGAGGGCCTTGGGGCGGACCAGGCTGGTAATCACCAGGCGCTCGCCACAGGCGGTGCGGTACTGAGTCGAGAGGCGCTCGACGAAGAGCTTGACCTCCGGGCGAGCGTAGGGCAGCGTGACCGAGCTCTTGACCTGGTAGTCGGTGTTGCCCGGCAGCGCCACCAGGTAGCCCTCGCGAACGAAGCGGGCGACGTCGCTCCGCGTGTCGAGGTAGGTGAAGCCGTGGTCGCGGGCGGCGTGGACCTGGCGGAGCAGGGCCGGGCGGGTGGGGAGGAGGCTCGCTGCTTCGGCCGGGGGGGGAGCCAGCCCGTAGAGGAGGAGAACCGCCGC
>DATKCC010000086.1:0-16400 GCA_035513375.1 Thermoanaerobaculia bacterium
GAGCCGCCGCTCCCCGGGCCGCGCGCGCCGCGAGCTCGGCAAAGGAGAGGGTCCCGCCGGCGGCGCGGACGGCGACCTCGCCGGGACGGTCTCTGGCTTGCCGAGCGAGCCAGCTCATGACTCCTGGCCCCTCCTCCCGCCCCCAGTCGATCCGATCTCCCCCCTCACCCCGACCCTCTCCCCCCTGGCGGGGGGCGAGGGCGCCACCACCCGACCCAGCGTGTTGCAGGGAAGGAGCTCGCCACCAGCCGACCCAGCGTGTAGTAGGGGAGGAGCTCGCCTCCTCCCTGGGCGGGGGGTGGACGATTCAGCGCGGGCGGAGACGAGCTCCGCCCCTACGCCCGCCTTGGGTTCTTCAGAGGGCCAGTCCCAGTGCATAGAGAACTCCGAAGGCGAGGAGCAGCCGGGCGGTCTCGGCGAGGGCAGCGTTGAGCGCCGGGCCCTCGACCCGGCCGAGGAGCTTGCGGACCGGCGGCCAGGCGAGGGGGAGGGAGAGCCCGGCGAGGAGCACCCAAAGGCTCTCCCGGCCCGCCAGCCATTGGCAGACGGGGACGGCGTAGGCGGCGGCCAGGAGCGCCAGGTACTCGGCGCGGGCGAAACCGCGGCCGAAGCGGACCGCGAGCGTGCGCTTGCCCGAGGCGCGGTCGGTGTCGGCGTCGCGGGCGTTGTTGACCACCAGGATGGCGACCGCCAGCGCGCCGATCGGCACCGACGCCAGCCACGCCTCCACCGGCCACCGGAGGAGCTGGACGTAAGCGGTGCCCGCGACGGCTACCGGGCCGAAGAAGGCGAAGACGAAGAGGTCCCCCAGGCCGAGGTACCCCAGGGAGCGCCGGCCGCCCGCGGTGTAGCCGACCCCGGCGGCGATCGAGGCCACCCCGATCGCCACCACGGGCCAGCCAGCGACCCGGGCCAGGTAGAGGCCGCAGACCCCGGCGGCCGCGAAGGCGAGCGCCGTCGCCGCCCGCATCCGCCCCGGCGTGACGAGCCCCGAAGCGACCGCCCGGGTCGGGCCGACGCGGTCGGCCGAGTCGGCGCCGTGGAGGAAGTCGAGGTAGTCGTTCGCGAAGTTGGTGCCGATCTGGATCAGCAGGGCGCCCAGCAGGGCGGCCGCCGCCGGGAGCGGCCGGAATCCGCCCAGGTCCCAGGCCACCGCCGTCCCCACGACCACCGGCACGACCGCCGCCGGCAAGGTCTTCGGCCGGGCGGCGAGTACCCACGCTCTCACTCCGGTAGCCACGGGTACTTGCGGAACTCGGGGCTACGCTTCTCGAGGAAGGCCCGCATCCCCTCCTGGCCCTCCTCGGTCATGTAGAACAGGCGGGTGGCGTGGCCGGCGAGCTCCTGGAGACCGGTCTGGCCATCGACGTCGGCGTTGAAAGCGGCCTTGAGGAACCGGATCGCGGTCGGGCTCTTCTCCAGAATCTCCCGCGCCCAGCGGACCCCCTCGGCCTCGAGCTCGGCGACCGGCACCACCTTGTTGACCATCCCCATCTCGTAGGCCTCGGCCGCCGAGTACTGGCGGCAGAGGTACCAGATCTCCCGCGCCCGCTTCTGGCCGACCAGGCGCGCCAGGTAGGACGAGCCGTAGCCGGCGTCGAAGCTCCCGACCCTGGGGCCGGTCTGGCCGAAGACCGCGTTGTCGGCGGCGATCGTCAGGTCCGAGATCACGTGGAGGACGTGGCCGCCGCCGATGGCGTAGCCGGCCACGAGAGCCAGGATCGGCTTGGGCATCGAACGCATGAAGCGCTGGAGCTGGAGGACGTTGAGGCGCGGCACGCCGTCGGCGCCGACGTAGCCGGCCGAGCCCCGCACCGCCTGGTCGCCGCCGCTGCAGAAGGCGTACTTGCCGTCCGCCGCCGGCCCCTCGCCGGTAAACAGCACGACCCCGATCGAGGGGTCCTCGTTGGCGAGGCGGAAGGCCTCCTGGAGCTCCAGGATGGTCTCGGGCCGGAAGGCGTTGCGCCGCTCGGGCCGGTTGAAGGCGATCCGCGCGATCCCCTCGCCGGAGGTCTTGAAGGTGATGTCCTCGAAGCTACGGGGGGTCTGCCATCGGACGTCGGTCATGACCTCTCCTCGATCGGATCCTGGGGATGGCGCCGGGGCGGCGCGGGCTAGCCGCCGTCCTTCTTGCGGAAAGCGGAGATGTTGACGACCTCGGCCGTGGCGTCCTGCGCTCCTGGTGAGTGCTCTTGGGTCGCCTCCTCGCTCCCGGCGACCGCTCGGCCGGCTGGCTCGGCTTCGCCGAAGCGCAGCGCGAGCTCGGCCGCCGGATCGACGAACGCGGTCACCGCCTCCCAGGGCACGCCCAGCCGGTGACGGGAGGCATCGAAGTCGAGGGTAACCGAGAAGGCTTCGTCGTCCACCTCGAGCTCCCAGAACCGGTGTTGGAGGACGATCGTCACCTCTTCGGGGAAGCGATCGCGGAGGAAGCCCGGAAGGACCACTCCGGGGGCCCCGGTACGGAAGGAGACGAAGAAATGGTGATCCCCGGGAAGGCCCTGCTCCGCGGCCACGGCCAGCGCCTCGCGGACGACCGCGCGCAGGGCGCGCTGCACCATCGCGTGATAGTCGAGGGGGTCGTCGGCCATGCTCCGGACCGATCTTAGCCGACCCGCTCCAACCACCGCGGCAGGTGGGTGACGTCCGGGAGCACTGCCAGGGGGCCGAAGCCGGCGAGCTCCTCGGCGCCCACCGAGCCGGAAGCGACGGCCACGCTGCCGGCACCGGCGTTGGCCGCCATCCGCAGATCGTGGAGGGTGTCGCCCACGACCAGCGCCTGGGCCGCGGCCACCCCGAGCTCGGCGAGGATCCCCTCCACCATCTCGGGGCCGGGCTTGCCGGGCGCCTCGTCCGGCGTGCGGGTGGCGAGGAAGTGGCCGCCGACGCTGAAACGTGCGAGGTCGCGATCGAGCCCCCGGCGGGACTTCCCCGTCGCCACGGCCAGCCAGAAGCCCGCCCGTCCGAGGCGCTCCAGGGTCTCCCGGGCGCCCGGGATCATGTCGTGGCGGTCCGCGTAGCCGCCCAGCCAGTGCTCCCGGTAGCACTCGACGACCCGCCCGTGGATCTCCGGACCGGCGTCGGGCAGCAGCGTCGCGAGCGTGTCCCGGAGCCCCAGGCCGATCGTCCCTCGGACCAGACCATCGTCGAGCTCGGGCAGGCCGAGCTCGGCCGTCGTCGCGTGCATGCAGGCGACGATCGAGCCGATCGAGTCGACCAGCGTGCCGTCCCAGTCGAAGACCAGGAGCCGCCAGCGGCCCGCCGCGGGGCGGGCGCTCATGGCTGACCCCCCGAGTCCTCCGCCGCACCGCCCCGCTCCGCGGCCCCCGCCGGCGCCCCCTCCGGGTCGAGTGGCGCGTAGACCAGCTCGCCCACCACCGAGCTGCCGGCCGGCACGGTGCCGCCGGCCGTCCGCCGGCAGACCAGCCGCTGGCGCACGCGGGCGCCGGGCGGGACCTCGGCGCCGAATCCGACGACGCAGCCATCGAGGACCGAGCCCGCCCCCACCCGCGCTCCGGGCAGCAGGAGTGAACGCCGGATCCGGGCCCCCGCGCCGACGGCGGCGCCGGCCTCGATCACCGTCCGCCGGAGCCGGGCCGAGCGCTCCACCCGGGCGTCCTCGGCGACCCGCGTGCGGCCGAGCCAGCGGATCGCCCGCGGCGTCGCCCCTCCCTCGGTGGCGGCGTCCCGGTAGCGGCGAGGCGTACCGAGGTCGTACCAGGGACTTCGCGTCACCACGGCCTCCAGGTGGGCGCCCTCCGCGAGCAGCGGCTCCCAGAGGTCGTGGACCACGTGAGAGAAGCGTTCGGGGGCGCGGGCCAGGAGCTCGGGAGCGAGGACGTAGGCGCCGGCGAAGACCAGGCGGCGGATCGCCGCTCGCCGGTTCGGCCCCGCGTCGGGGCCGGCTTCGGCCTCGGCGTGGGGCGGCCGGAAGCTAACCACCCGTCCTGCCCGGTCGACCGCCACTCCGCCGCCGAAGCGGGCCGGGTCGGCGCGGGCCGCGAACAACAGGGTGGCCGCCGCGCCCCGCCGGCGGTGGTGGCGCAGCAGGCGCGCGATCGGCCAGCGGCAGAGCGAGTCACCGTTGACCACGACCACCGACTCACAACCGGCGAAGAAGGACCGAAGCGGCGCCAGCGCCCCGAGGGTGCCCCGGATCTCCGGTTCCTCGGAGTAGGCGAGGGGCAAGCCTCGGTAGCTCTCGCCCAGGCGGTCGCGGATCGCGTCGCCCAGGTGGTGGAGATTCAAGGCCACCGCCTCGCAACCCGCCCGCGCCAGACGCTCCAGCGTGAGCTCGACCAGGGTCGTTCCCCGAACCGGCAGGAGGGGTTTCGGCACCGTGTCGGTGAGCGGCGCGAGCCGGGTGCCGTACCCGGCGGCCAGCACCACCGCCCGGACCCGCGGGCCGCGCCCGCGCCGCCGCAGAGTCAGCGGCGCCACGACCCGGGGGTCCGCCGCCGGCCGGCGGCGGCAGGCCGCTCCCCCGTCACCGCTCCTCGTCTCCGAACACCATGTCCGGCGGCGCGTCGGGGTGCTCCGCCAGGTAGTCCTGATAGAGCCGGAGGTAGTTGCGGCGCTCGGCCTGCTCGAGGTCGAAGCCGAAGCGGCGGGCCAGGGCCTCGGCGGCGTCGCCTTCGAACTCGGCGAAGTCCCCGATCGGCGTGCGATCGAGGGCCACGGTCACGCCGCCGACCCGCCAGAGCTCGCGGCGCTTCTCGTACTTACGGGTCACCTGGTAGCCCAGGCTCTCGAGGAGCTTCCGCGCCTCGTCCGGGTCGCTCACCTCGATCTCGTGCTCCCGGCGGATCTTGGTACGCCCCTCGAAGGCGGCCGGCCCCTTGAAGGTGAGCCAGGCGCCCCGCGGGTCTCGCCGGAGGCGCAGCAGGCAGCCCTGCTTCTCGAGCTTGCCGCCGCGGTCGAAGACCCAGTTCTCCTCGAGCACCGAGCTCCAGACCCGCTCGGCCTCCATCTGGAGCAGCCGGTCACGCAGCCGGTCGTGCTCGACCTCGGCGAACTTGAGCTCCCGTTCCAGCGATTCCTTCTCTACCGACTTCATGGGCTTCATCTGCTTCCTTCGCAGCTCAGGGGCCGGCCTCGCTAGCTCCCAGCCGGTCGAGGAATACCGCGACCGACTGGATGCCCCGATAGAAGTTCTCGATTTTGAACCGCTCGTTGGGTGAGTGCAGCCCGTCGTCCGGCAGGCCGAAACCCATCATCAGGATCGGTACGCCGAGGACCTCGGCGAAGGTCGAGACGATGGGGATCGACCCGCCCTCTCGAACCAGGACCGGCCGCGCCCCCCAGACCGCCGCCATGGCGTCCATCGCGGCCTCGACCTCAGGGCCCTTCGTCTCGAGCAGTGTGGGCTGGGCGCCGTGGAGGTCGGAGACCTCGACCGTGACCCCGCGGGGCGCTACCTGCCGGACGTAGTCGGTGAACTTGGCGGCGATGTCCTTCGGCTTCTGGTCGGGCACCAGGCGCATCGACACCTTGGCCCCGCCCCAGGACGGGATCACGGTCTTGGCGCCCTTGCCCTGGTAGCCGCCGAAGATGCCGTTGACGTCGCAGGTGGGGCGCGCCCAGACCCGCTCCCGGGTCGAGTAGCCCGCCTCGCCGAAGGTCTCGGAGAGGCCGAGGCCGGCGGCGTAGGCCGCCTCGTCGAAGGGCAGCGCCGCGAACTCCTCGCGCTCCCAGTCGGCGAGTGGACGCACGTCGTCGTAGAACCCGGGCACCAGTACCTTGCCGGTCTCGGCGTCCCACAGCCTGCTGAGGATGTGGGCGAGGGCGTTGAGCGGGTTGGTCACGCCGCCGCCGAAGGTTCCCGAGTGGAGGTCCTTGTCCGGCCCGGTGACCTTGAGCTCCATGTAGCACAGGCCCTTCAATCCGTAGATCAGGGACGGCTGGCCCGGCGCGTACATCGAGGTGTCGGAGACCACTACGCAGTCGGCCGCGAGGCGCGAGCCGCCGTCCTCGCGGACGTAGCGCTCGATAGCGGCGCCCCCGGACTCCTCCTCCCCCTCGACCAGGAGCTTGACGTTGACCGGCAGGCGCCCGCGCTCGGCGAGCATCGCCGCGATCGCCTTGAGGTGGGCGTAGGACTGCCCCTTGTCGTCGGTCGCGCCGCGGGCGACCAGGAAGCCGTCCTCGCGGGTGGGCTCGAAGGGGGGGCTCCGCCAGAGCTCGAGCGGGTCGGCCGGCTGGACGTCGTAGTGACCGTAGAACAGCACCGTCGGCGCCCCCGGGGCACCGGTCCATTCGCCGTAGACCATCGGGTACCCGCGCCCGTCCCGCGGCGAGACGGTCTCAGCCGCGAGCCCGGCCTCGGACATCCGCTCGCGCAGGTACTCAGCGGCGCGCAGCACCTCGTCGCGGTACTCGGGATCGGTCGAGATCGACGGGATCCGCAGGTAGTCCTCGAGCTCCTCGAGGTAGCCCTCCCGCTCGCGCTCGACGCGCTCCAGCACGTCCCGGCTGTCGGAATCGGTCATTTTCGGCTCCTTCTCGGCGGGGACTCAGGGCTCGCGGGGGGAGGAGGGCTCCGGGGCAGCTGGGGTCGTCAGGCATCGGGAGCATACCAGCGTTCGAGGGGGGTGCGGGACCGCCCCACCCGACCTCCACGGCCCCGGCCTGCGAAGGGCCCTAATCGGACCAGACGATCCCGAGGCCCAACGAGCGCTCCTGGGCCGGGACCGACTGCTCGTCGGCCGACGGGAGATAGGTTTCGTCGAGGAGGTTGTCGCCGGAGAGGGAGAGGCGGAAGCCGTCACGCAGCTCGTAGGAGAGCGCGGCCGAGAGGAGATCCGCCGCGCTCACCGGCTGCTCACCCGAGCCGGGGTCGTCCTTCGCGAGGCGGTGCTGGAGCCGGCCCCGGAGCTCCCACCGGCCCTGGCGCCAGTCGGCCTGGGCGGCGACGCGGTCAGGGGGGATGTCGGCCAGGGGGCCGCCGCGGGCATCCTCGCCCTCGATCCATAGGCCGTCCCAGGACAGCCGGAGCCGGTCGCTCGCCTGAACGAAGCCGTTGGTCTCGATCCCGGTGATCGTGCCGGAGGTGAGGTTGACGAAGGTCCGTACCCCGGGCTCGATCTGGAGCCGTTCGATGTAGTCGTCGATCTCGTTGCGGAAGGCGTAGGCGGCGGCGAACAGCCGGTTGCCGTAGTAGCGCACGCCGGCGTCGGCCGATACCGAGCGCTCGGGCTCGAGGTCGAGATTCGAGACGACGTCGCCGCGGCCGGTCGTGCCGGTGAAGAAGCGCTCCGAGAGCGAGGGGAATCGCAGGCCGGTACCGAGGTTGGCGGCGAGGTCGAAGCCGCCGACGAGCGGCCGGCTCGCCCCAACGAAGCCGCTCCAGGCGGTGTCGTCCTGGGAGGCGAACCCGGCGTTGCCCTGCCGGAGGTAGGTGAACCGGGCTCCCGCCTCGACCGTGGTCCCGCCGACCGCGCGGCGAAGCGCGCCATAGAGGGCCGCCTCGTCCTCCTCGCCGTCGAGGGTGGTCGCGCGCTCGACGAGGTCACCTCCCGCGGCGAAGCGCTCCTCGGTGGCCCGGACGCCCCGGCGACCGAAGAAGTCGAGCCCGATCCGGCCCGAGAGCCGGCCGCCGAGGTCGAGCTCCCACTGGGCGTTGGCCCCGAAGTCGGCTGCCTCGTTCTCCACCCGATCGACGCCGGCCTCGTCGCTCACCCGGGTTTCGAGCGTGTTCGGGTGGGCCCAGGCATTGAGCCGATAGCTCCCCGGCTTGCGGGCGGTGAAGCTCGCGACCAGGTGCTGCTCCTCCGGGTAGAGCGTCGTGCGCTCAGGGAACTCGCGGTTCGGCTTCCCGATGTCGCGGCCGACCGAAGGGATGACCACGAGCTCGAGGGAGGTCGCCTCCCCCGCCTCCCAGAGCCCTTCGACCACCCCCGACCACTGCTCGAAGCGGCTGAACAGGCGCTCGCCCTCCGGGGTCCGGGCGTCGGCGGCCACCCGCCGCGCGACGCCCATCGACCAGGCGCCGCTTCCCCAGCCCGCGGTCTGATAGTGCTCGCCGCCCGCGGACGCGTAGCCGCCGGCGAGCCGGAGCTGGTCGAAGCGCCGGGGGAAGGCCTGGATCACGCCGCCGAGGGCGCCCGAGCCGTAATAGGACGAGGACGGTCCGCGGACCACGTCGACGATCCCGAGCAGAGCGGGGTCGACGAACGAGAAGGCGACGCCGGCCCGGCGGTCGGTCACCAGGCGAGCCCCGGCGAGCATCGAGAGGACTCGCTGACCGGCGGTGCCGCGGACCGAGTAGGTCTGGAAGAGGCCCCCCTGGCCGGTCTCGGCGACCCCCGGAACGCCCTCGATCATCTCCTGGAGGGTCGAGGGGGGCGCCGGACGCTCTTCGGGGCGGACCGAGGTGGCGGCGACCGAGACCGGCTGGAAGACTCCGGCGGCGTCGCGCGTGGCCGAGACGGTGATCTCGTCGAAGACCTCCTGGCGGGGGAGGAGCACCACCTCGACCGGCTCGCCAGCGCCGGCCGGGACCTCGACCGCCCGGTCCTCGAAGCGCGGGTGGGTGACGAGGAGGAGGGCCGGCGGCTCGAGGTCGGGGAAGGCGAACTCCCCCCGACGTCCGGTGGTGGCCGCCGGCCCGGAGTCCACGACCTCGACCCGGGCGCCCTCGATCGGCACGCCGCCGGCGGTTGTCACGGTGCCGGAGACCGCCGCGAAGGCGGGAGCCGCCCAGGCCAGGCAGAGGAGCGGCCCGGCCCCCAGAAGGATCGGGCGTAAGCGGCTCGCGGGGCTCATCGGGGGAAGCTGCAGGGTCGGTCCAACGGGCCACGAGGGCGCTCGCCGCCTCACGGGTCCGACAGAGGATATTAGGTTAAGGTTCGCGCCATGGAGCCCAGGCTGCAGCTGATCGACGTGCGCAAGGCCTACGGCGACTTCCTGGCCGTCGACGGGGTGTCGCTGGAGGTGCCTCCGGGGACGATCTTCGGCTTGCTCGGGCCGAACGGCGCCGGCAAGACGACGACCCTGCGGATGATCCTCGACATCATCGCGCCCGACTCGGGCGAAATCCGGCTCTTCGGCCGTACCCGCCGGCCGGAGGACCTGGATCGGATCGGCTACCTGCCGGAGGAGCGGGGGCTCTATCGGAAGATGACGGCGGTCGAGCACCTGGCCTTCCTCGGTCAGCTCCACGGCCTCGGCCGCAAGGAGTCGATCGTACGAGCCGGGCGTTGGCTCGAGCGACTGGGGCTCGGGGACCGCACCAAGTCGAAGGTCGAGGAGCTCTCGAAGGGCATGCAGCAGAAGCTCCAGCTCGCCGGAACCGTGCTCCACGACCCGGAGGTCGTGATCCTCGACGAGCCGTTCTCCGGCCTCGACCCGATCAACCAGGGGCTGTTCAAGGACGTGCTCGCCGAGTTCAAGGCCGAGGGTCGGACCATCCTGTTCTCGACCCACGTCATGGAGCAGGCCGAGAAGCTCTGCGATCACATCTGCCTGCTCTCCCGCGGGCGCGCGATCCTCGAGGGGGAGCTCGGAGCGATCAAGCGCCGGCTCGGGGGCAACTCCTACCGGATAGTGGCCGACGGCGACCCGGCCGCGTGGACCCGGGTCGGTGAGATCCCCGGGGTCGAGGCGGTGGTGCCGGGCGAGGGTGAGGCGCGCGTCCTCCTCGCCCCGGAGGCCGAAGGGCCCCAGGTGCTCCGGGAGCTCACCCGCTTCCTGGCGGTCCGGGAGTTCCGCTCCCGGGAGCCGGACCTCGAGGAGATCTTCATCAAGGCGGTCGGCGATGCGGCTTGACAGTGCCCCTGATCGCCAAGACGGTCAGACACCGTCTTGGCGATCAGGGGCACGGAAGGTCCGGGTGATCGCCAATCGCGAGTACCTCTCGCGGATCAAGTCGAAAGGCTTCTGGCTGGCAACGATCTTGTTGCCGCTCTTCCTGGTCACCCTGGGGGTGGTGCCGGTCCTGATCCTCGCCCGCACCACCAGCCGCCTGGCGGCGGTCCTGGTCGACGAGACCGGCGTGCTCGGTCCCGCGATCGCCGAGCGCCTGGCCGAAGGCGCCACTACCTTCGGCCCCGCCGCGCACTTGGATCTCGAGCTGACGGCGCCGGCCGCGGATCGGGTGACTCAGCGCGCCGAGCTCGATCGACGGCTCCTCGACGAGGAGACCGACGCCTGGATCTGGCTCGACCGGGAGGGGCTCGCCGAGGGGCGGGTCGAGTACCACGCCCGCAACGTCTCGAACACCCTGACCCAGGAGCTCCTGGAGGCAGCGATCTCGACCGAGGTCCAGAAGCTCCGTCTGGTCGAGGCGGGGTTCGATCCGGAGGTGGTCGAGCCGCTGCTCGAGCCGGTCTCCCTGCGGACCGTGAAGGTGTCCGCGTCCGGCAGCCGGGACGAGGCCGGTGAGGCCGGCTTCCTCCTCGCCTACGGCCTCTTCTTCCTGCTCTACATGGTCCTGCTCATCTGGGGCCAGCAGGTCCTGACGGGGGTGCTCGAGGAGAAGAGCTCGCGGGTGGTCGAGGTCATCGTCTCGAGCGCCCGCCCGTTCGACCTGATGCTCGGCAAGCTCATCGGGATCGGTGGAGCGGCTCTGACCCAGTTCGGGATCTGGTTGGCGACCGCGGTGGCGCTGACGGCGCCCGGGCTGCTGAGCATGCTCGGCTCCCTGCCCGAAGATGCTGGTCTGCCGAGCTTCAGCGCCACCCAGGCCCTGGCGGTGGTGGTCTTCTTTCTGCTCGGGTTCTTCGTCTTCGCGAGCATGTTCGCCGCCGTCGGCGCTAGCTTCAACAACGCCCAGGAGGCCCAGCAGCTCTCCTTCCTGCCCACCGCGTTCATCATCCTGCCGATCTTCTTCCTCTTCCCCGTGATCAACGACTCGAGCGGCACTCTCGCGGTCGTCACGTCGCTCGTCCCGCCCCTGACCCCGATCCTGATGCCGCTGCGGATCGCGGTCGAGATGCCGCCGCTCTGGCAGATCGGCCTCGCCGTCGTCCTGACCAGCCTGTTCGTCTACTTCATGGTCCGGCTGTGCGGTCGGATCTACCGCGTGGGCATCCTGATGTACGGCAAGAAGCCGACGGTCAAGGAGATCTGGCGCTGGGTCCGCTACGCTTGATCGGTTCTCCCCCCCTCACCCCGGCTCTCCCCTCCTCGGGCACCGCGAGACGGCGCCTCGTGGTCGGGGCGAGGGCGGCCCACCCGACCCGTGCGCTGGGCGGAGGGGGAGCGGGTCCTCAGTGTCGGGTGCGTGGGGAAAAAGCCCGGGCGGGCCCTGCCGGAGGCGTCGGGGGACGTTACGGCCGGATCGGGCTCGCCCGGGGAATGATGCGGTTCGGGAAGCTCAGCCGGCGCGCCGGGCGACGATGACGAACTCCGCGCGGCGGTTCCTCCACCAGCAGTCTTCGACATTCTCCGAGCACTCCGGCCGCTCCTCGCCGTAGCTCACGGTGCGGGTGCGGTCCGCGCCGACGCCGAGGCTCCCGAGGTAGGAGCGGGTGGCCTCCGCCCGGCGGTCCCCCAAGGCGAGGTTGTACTCCTGGGTGCCGCGCTCGTCGGCGTGGCCTTCGACCGCCACGATCAGCTCCTGGCGCTGCTGGAGGAAGC
This sequence comes from Thermoanaerobaculia bacterium, assembly GCA_035513375.1. Taxonomy (GTDB): domain Bacteria; phylum Acidobacteriota; class Thermoanaerobaculia; order Multivoradales; family DATKCC01; genus DATKCC01. The sequence continues at coordinate 11,578 of DATKCC010000086.1, forward strand.
GGGCGTTCGCCGCCAGCCGCTCCCGGGTGTCGGCGCGGAGCTCGGAACGATCGAAATCGAAGTAGACCGTCTGGAGGAGCCCTTGCTCGCGGACGAAAGCGTTGAGGGTCTCGAGGTCGGCGCTCCAGATGTCGGTCTCCGGCGCCGGCCGCTCCTCGGCCGGGGGAGGTGCCTCGGCCTCGACGACCCGCTGGGTCTCGACCGGCATCTCGTCCGCCGTCGCCGGAGCCTTCTTCTTCGCGCAGCCCGCCGCCACCAGGGCCAGGGCGAGGAGTGGCATCAGCGTCAGGGTCCTTCTCGGTCGCATCATCGTCTCCTTGACTGGGGACTCCGTTTCGGAGCCACCCGTGAGCGTAGTTCCGGTCCGGAGTACACGAAAACCCGGCCGGCCCGGGCGCTGGGGACAGCGCGCCCGGTCCCTCCGCCGGCCGCGACCGAGAGTCTAAGCAGGGGCGCCGGGCGCGGGAATCGATCCTTCGATAAATCCTGCTATACCGTTCGATAGATTTCGCCGCCAGAGCGCTTCCCGGGGCCGGGGGCCGCCTGTACACTGACCCGTCATGGCCTCGCCGTACTCGCCCACCAGCCGGCAGGAACGGCTGATTGCCGCCGGGCGCATCGTCCTCGCCGCGTCGTCGCTGCTGGCGGTCTGGCTGGATCCTTCGGAGCCGGCCAAGTACGCCGACATCGCCTACGGCCTGCTGCTCGCCTACCTCGCCTACTCGGTGGTGGTGGCGCTCGCCGTCGCCCGCGCCGAAGCGGTCCCCACCGGATGGCGGCTCGCCACCCACGCCGTCGATCTGGTCTTCTTCTCGCTGTTCATCTACTTCACCGCCGGGCCCTCGTCGCCGTTCATGGCCTACTTCGTGTTCGCCCTGGTCTGCGCCACCATGCGCTGGCAGTGGCGCGGCACGCTGTGGACCGCGGTCGCCTCCCTGGTGGCCTACCTGAGCGCGGGTCTCTATTTCGGCGAAGTCCTCCATGACCCGGACTTCGAGCTCCACCGCTTCATCATCCGGGCCGTCTACCTGGCGGTCCTGGCCGTGCTCCTCGGGTACCTGGGGAGCCACGAGGCCCGGGTACGCGACGAGATGTCGGCTCTGGCCGTGTGGCCGCGGGAGGCCGAGACCGACGCGGACGCGGTGCTGGGCGAGGCCCTCTCCTACGCCGGCGGTCTCCTCGGGGTCGCCGAGGTGCTCGCGGTCTGGACCGAGGGGGACGAGCCCTGGCTCCACCTCGCGGCCTGGCGGGACGGCGAGCTGCTGCGCTCGCGCGAAGCGCCGGACGCCTACGAGCCGCTGGCGCCCGAGCCGCTCGCCGGCGCCGCCTTCCTGTGCTCGGACCTGGGCGAGTCACCGCCCGCGGTGCTGGTCGCCGGCGCCGGCAAGCACGAGCGCTGGCGGGGTGAGCCGCTCCACCCCGGCCTCGGCCGGCGGTTCCCCTCGAAGTCGGTCCTCTCTGCCCCGCTCCGGGGCGAAGGGGTGGCGGGCCGGTTGTTCTTCCTCGGCGCTCGGCGGATGACCGCCGATGAGCTCCTCCTCGCCGAGGTGGTGGCGTCCGTGGTCCGCGAGCGCCTGGAGCACCTGCACCTGACCGGGAGGCTGCTCCACGCCGCCGCGACCGAGGAGCGGATCCGCCTCGCCCGTGATCTCCACGACGGCGTCCTCCAGTCGATGACCGGCGTCGCGCTGCGCCTCCAGGCGGTGCGCCGGCAGCTTGCGGAGGAGCCGGCGGAGGTCGGCGAGTCGATCGAAGAGATCCAGCGGCTGATCGCCTTGGAGCAGCGCGACCTGCGCTTCTTCATCCAGGAGCTCAAGCCGGCGCACGACTCGATCGCCGGCAACGGCCGTGAGCTGACCGGTCGGCTCGAGGAGCTGGCCCAGCGGATCGAGCGCGAGTGGGATTTGAGGGTCGAGCTCGACACCGGCGGCCTCGCCCGGCCGGTCCCCGAGCGGCTGGGCCGGGAGGTCTATCACCTGGTGCGCGAAGCCCTGGTCAACGCGGCCCGCCACGGCGAGGCGGCCTCGGTGCAGGTGCGGGTCGCCCAGAGCGCGGGTTCCGACGTTGCGATCACCGTCACCGACGACGGGCGGGGCTTCCCGTTCCAGGGCCGCTACGCCGACGGCGCCCTGGCCGAGCTCAACCTGGGCCCGAAGAGTCTGCGCGAGCGGGTGGCGGCCCTGCGGGGCTCCCTGGTCGTCGAATCGAGCTCGACCGGCGCCTCGGTGGGAATCGTGCTGCCCAATCCCTCCTGAACCCGGACGCACGCGATGAGCGCAACCCTGATCCTCGCCGACGACCATCCGATCGTTCTCGACGGCCTGGAGCAGCTCTTTCGCCTGGAGGAGGGCCTCGACGTCGTAGCGCGCTGCCGCGACGGCGAGGAGACCCTCCTGGCCGTGCGCAAGCTCGCTCCAGACGTCCTGGTGCTCGACGTGCGCATGCCGGGCGCCGATGGGATCGAGGTGCTCCGAGCGCTCCAAAAGGAGCGCATCCCGACCCGGGTGGTGCTGCTGACCGCGGGTCTCGAGGACGAGCAGCTCCTCGACGCCATCCGGGCCGGCGCCCGCGGCGTGGTGCTCAAGGACATGGCGCCCCAGCTCCTGGTCGAGGCCGTGCGCGCCGTCCTCGGTGGCGGGCAATGGCTGGAGAAGGGGTTGGGGGGACGCGCCCTGACCCGTCTGCTCCAACGCGAGCGCGGGCTCGCGGAGGCCGCACGCCACCTGACCCCGCGCGAGCTCGAGATCGTCCGCATGGTCGCTCAGGGCCTGCGGAATCGGGCGATCGCCGAGCGGCTCTTCATCACCGAGGGCACGGTCAAGGTCCACCTCCACAACATCTACGAGAAGCTCGGGATCGACGGCCGCGTGGAGCTCACCCTCTACGCCCAGGAGAAGGGGCTGGTGTGAGGGGAGCGCCGGCGCGGCAGCTTCGTGGCGCTCGGCATTGCGCTACAGTAGGTCGGCCATGCCCGAGCCGCAGCGGAAACGCCCCTACCGCGAGACCCTGGAGGCGCTGGTCATCGCAGCGATCTTCCTGCGCTTCGCCAACACCTTCGTGGTCCAGACGTTCTACATCCCGAGCGGCTCGATGGAGGAGACCCTCCTGGTCGGCGACCATCTGTTCGTCAACCGGTTCATCTACGGGCCCACCGCGACCGGGCTCGAGCGCAAGCTTCTGCCACACCGGGAGGTCGAGCGCGGCGATGTGGTGATCTTCCGCTCGCCGGAGGATCCGCGGACCGACCTGGTCAAGCGCTGCCTGGGCCAGCCAGGGGACCGGGTGGACCTGGCCGACAAGCGGCTCTACCTGAACGGCGTGCCGGTGGCGGACGAGGCCTTCGTACAGCATACCGACCCGACGACCTATGCCGATGTCGCGAGTCTCGGCGAGCAGGCCCGGCGCCGGGACCAGTTCGGGCCGGAGACGGTACCGGAAGGGCACTATTTCTGCCTGGGCGATAACCGCGACGAGTCCTACGACAGCCGGTTCCTGGGGCCGATCCCCGGTGAGCTGATCAAGGGCCGGGCATCCCTGATCTACTGGTCCAACCAGGGCGAGACTCCCGACGGACGCAGAGAGACCTGGGGCCGGAGGCTGGCAAGGATCGTCAAGACTCTGGTCCTGTTCCCGGTCAACACTCGCTGGGAACGCACCTTCCAGCTCATCCGCTGATGGGCGCGGGTCTCCAGCCGGAGAAAGCCGGCAAGCCGGCCCTGAGGGGGTGATCCGATCTGAGCGCGGGCCGCAAATCCTGGCTTCGGGAGTGCCTCGACGCTCTGCTGGTGGCCCTGGTATTCGCCGTCTTCGCCCGCTCCTGGGTGGTTCAGGCGTTCAAGATCCCGACCGGCTCGATGGAAGAGAACCTCCTGGTCGGCGATCACATCCTGGTCAACAAGTTCGTCTACGGTCCCACCCGCTACCCCTGGGAAGCGGCCCTGCTCCCCTCCCGGCCGGTGCGCCGGGGCGAAGTCGTAGTGTTCAAGTATCCCGAGGATCCGGGGCGAGACTTCATCAAGCGCTGCGTGGGCCTGCCCGGAGACCGCATCGAGATCGCGGACAAGCTGCTGCTGGTCGACGACGAGCCCTTGGTGGAGAGCGGCTATGCCCAGTTCTCGGATCCCGTCGTCTATCCGGAGTCGCCGGCGATCGACTCCTACTACCGGATCCGGGACCAGTTCGGCCCTTACGACGTGCCGCCGGACCACTATTTCTGCCTCGGGGACAACCGCGATCACTCCCAGGACTCTCGCTACTGGGGCCCGATCCCTCGCGACTACCTGAAGGGGCGGGCACTGCTGATCTACTGGTCGGTGCGGGGAGCCGACGAGGCACCGGCCGCCGCGGTCACCGCCCACGGACCCTGGTGGCGCCGCCACGGGGAGGCTCTGCGCCGGCTGACGGCGTCCACCCGATGGGAGCGTGCTTGGAAGCTGGTGCGGTAGACTCCGGGCGGCATCGGTCGAAGGAGTCGCCATGAACCGAGGGAGCGTTTCCGAGCGGGGTGAGGGCAACTTCGGTTGCATCCTTTGGGCCCTCGTGGTCATCGTGGTCGTCTACATCGGCTGGATCATGGTGCCGGTCAAGATCGCCAGCGCTCAGCTCGAGGACTTCATGGCCGAGCAGGCCAAGTGGGCCGAGCGCCGCTCGCCGGAGCGGATCGAGAAGACCATCCTGGCCAAGGCCCGGGAGCTCGAGCTGCCGCTCGATCCGAAGAAGCTCAAAGTCGAGCGCCGGGGTGACCACATCTACATGACGGCCGAGTACGTGGTGCCCGTGGAGTTCATCGGGGGCTACGTCTACGAATGGCACTTCGAGCACGA
>DATKCC010000087.1:0-3868 GCA_035513375.1 Thermoanaerobaculia bacterium
GCCGCGGTGGCCGAGCCGGTCCTTCTCGGCCGGTGGGAGCTCGCCGTAGGTCCGGCTCTCACCCTCCGGGAGGAAGACCGGGTCCCAGCCGAAGCCCTGTCCCCCCCGCGGCGGCAGCACCAGGGTGCCCCGCTCGACCCCCTCGCCCACGATCTCCCGGTCGCCGTCGAGGTAGAGGGTCATGCACCGGGCGACGGCGGCGCCGGTCTTCCCTTCGCGCTCGGCCACGGTCAGCGCCGCGCGCGCCATTCCCTCCGGCCCGAGCGCCGCCAGCAGCCATTTGACGAGCGGCCCGGGGAAGCCGTTGAAGGCCTCGATCTCGAGGCCGGTCTCTTCGACCACCAGCGGCCGGCGGAGCCGCCGGAAGGCTTCCGCCCCCTTCGCTCGGAGCACCTCCAGGAGGTCGAGGGATTGGATCTCCGGCAGCTCGAGCGCTACCGCCTCGAAGCTCAGGCCCCGGTCGCCTGCGTCGCCAGCCGTCCAGATCCGCCTCGCCTCCGCGAGCTTGTCCGGGTTGCCGGTGACGAAGGCGAGTGCTCCGGCCCCGCTGCCGCTTCGGCTCGCTCCCGCCCGACTCACGGCGCCCCGATCACTCGAAAGGCGCGGACTTTCTGCTGAAGGCCCTTGAGCTGGAACTGGCCGAGCACCTCGGAGTCGAAGGCGCCGGCCAGCAGCCGGTGGGTCTCCTCGCCGATCACGACGTCCCCGGGGCGGGCCACGAACTGCTCGAGCCGGGAAGCGACGTTGACCGTGTTGCCGAGCACGGTGTAGTCCACGCGCCGGGCGCTCCCGACGTCGCCCACAACCACCGGCCCGCTGTTCATGGCGATCCGCGCCGCCACCTCAGGCAGGCCGCGGGCCCCACGCTCCGCGTTCCAGTGGCCGAGCTCCCGCTGCAGCCGCAGTGCTGCCTCCACCCCCCGCCGGGCGTGATCAGCCTGGGCAAGCGGGGCGCCGAAGAAGGCCATCACCGCATCGCCGATGAACTTGTCGAGCGTGCCGCCGGCTTCGAACACCGCCTCCACGGCCTGGTTGAAGAAGCCCTCCAGGAGCGCCGCCACCTCCTCCGGCGGCGCCCGTTCGGCGAATGCGGTGAAGCCGACCAGATCGGCGAACAGCACCGTCGCCTCGGCGACCCGGAGCTCGCGCAGGCCTCCGACCTCGGCCCCGCCCTCGCCGGCTTCGCCGGCCTCGGACTCGCGCATCATCTCCTCGATCACCGCCGGCGAGTGGTAGCGCTCGAAGCGGCTCCGGAGGCGGCGCTCCCGCTCGGCGCGGCGGGCGTTCTCCAGACCCTCCACAGCTACCGCGGCGTAGTTGGCCAGCGCGGTCAGGAAGTCGAGGTCGCGCTCGCCGAAGGCGCCCACCTGGACCGGCGAGTCGAGCTGGATGACGCCGATGATCCGTTCCCCCGACCAGAGCGGGGCGCTCATCGCGGCGCGGATTCCGTGGAGCCGGATCGACTCGCCGGTCGCCAGGCGGTCGTCGGCCAGGGCGTCATAGGTCAGCAGCGCTACCCGGTCCTCCATCACCGCTTCGAAGATCGTCCGGGACACCGGGACCCCCTCCTGCGGCCGCTCTTCGACCCGCTCGCCGGTCCGGGCGAGCTCGCAGCGGATCTCGCCGTCGCGATCGGGCAGCAGGATGAACCCGCGCTCGACCGGCAAGGCTTCGAAGGCGATGTCCATGACCCGCCGGAGAACCTGGGGCACCGTTTCGGCGGTGATCAGGAGCTGGGCCAGGCGGGTGAGGAAACCGAAGACCCGGTTGCCATAGGCGGCTTCGGCCTCCTCGGGCGCCCGCTCTGCGAGAGCCCCCTCGGCGGCGGCGCCCAGCGTCGTCGCGCTGCCTTCCAGCCCGAGCCCGTAGGTGGCGGTAAACGCCGTCAGGGGCCGGACGATGCTCGCGTGCGGCACCTTCGAGGGCGGCGCGTCGACCAGGAGGCGCGGGGTGGTGGGTGGGGGCGGCTGCCGGGCGGCGGCGGGCCCGGACCGGCGGCCGGCGGCGGCTTTTCGGCCAGCGCCCGCGGCCTCTTCCTCGACCTCGAGCTCGAAGGCTCCGATCTTCAGCCGATCGCCCGCTACCAGGGTTGCGCGCTGCACCCGGTTGCCGTTGTGGCGGGTGCCGTTGGTGCTGCCGAGGTCGCGCACCACCCAGCCCAGGGGCTCGCGCTCGACGACCGCGTGGCGGCGCGACACCGAGGGGTCCGGCAGCCGGATCTCGTTCTCCGGCCCCCGGCCGATGCTGACCTCCTCACCCACCAGCGGAAAGGTCCGGGGAGTCCCGTCGATCCGGCACCGGAGCTGGAGCATCGGCCGATCGGTCCGTGGCTAATCGACCGCGATCGCCTCCGAACCCCCCTCCGGGAAGCTCATAGGCGGCGGTGGTCCGGTTACGGTGCCGAATCCGCCCATGACCCAGGCGTCGATGCCGCCATCCATGAGGATCGCCTCGCGGAATCCGTAGCGGAGGAGGATCTCGAGACCCTTCTCTCCGCACTCGCCGTGATCACAGTAAAGAAGGAAGGTGCGCGTTTTGAGCGGTGCGAGCGCGCCGAGGGTCGCCGGAAGATCGTCGAGGGGTACGTTGCGCGCCCCCTTGACGTGGCCGATCGGTCCGGTGAACTCGAACCGCGTCCTGAGGTCGAGCACCGGAATCCCGGGGTTGTCGCGCAGCATCTCGAACGCGACCCCGGGGCGCACCTTGCTGAAGGACCGCTCCCGCTTGCCCTCACCCCCGGCGGCGCTGCGACAGCCGCCGACCGCGAGAGCTCCCGGGACCGCGAGCAGGAGCACGAGCAGGAGCGCGATCCCGGGGGCGCTACGGGTGGCGGCGCTCCGGCGGCTCACGAGCGGGACCCCTCGGCCTCGATCGCCGCCTCTACCGAGTCGTAGATCGGGAACAGCTCCGCCAGCCGGGCAACCTCCAGGAGCCTGCGGATGCGGTCGGTCGGGTTGATCAGGATGAGCTTCCGCCGGCGGTCCTTGAACTGGCCGAGGTAGCCCACCAGCTCGCCGATGCCGGTCGAGTCGATGAAGTTGATCTTGGAGAAGTCCACCAGCACGTGCCCCTCGTCCTCCGATAGGGCCCGCTCCAGAGTCTGGGCGAAGAACTCGGCGCTCTCACCGAGCTTGATGACACCCTCCACGACGAGCAGGATGTAGCCGTCCTGGTGCCGTTTCTCGACGATCATCGGGCGCCCTCTCGCTCGGATTCTAGCAGCGCCCCGGGCCTCACCACCCGGACCCCTCCAGGCAGGTGGAGCGTCCGCTGGGGGAAGGGGATCTCGATTCCGGCCTCGTCGAGCGCGATCTTGGCGAGCTCGAGCATCTCGAACGTCGCCTCGCGCTCGGTATACGGGTCGCGGAGCCAGACCCGGAGCTCCAGGTCGACCGACGACTCGGCGAGGGCTTTCACCACCACCTTCGGCTCGGGCTCCTCGAGCAGTAGCTCGTGCCCTGCGACCGCCGCCAGCAGCACCCGCCGGGCCTCCCGGGTGTCCTCCTTATAGGCGATTCCCAGCGGGATCCCGAGGCGCATCATCGGGTTGAGCGTGTGGTTGACGATCTTCTGATTGATGATCTCCTTGTTCGGCAGGATCGCGTCGAGCTGCTCGACCGTTCGGATGCGGGTCGCGCGGAGGCCGATCTCTTGGACCGTGCCGAAGGTCTCGGAGACGGTCACGTTGTCGCCGATCCGGAACGGGCGATCCCAGAGGATGGTGAGGCCGGCGACCAGGTTCGACAAGCTGTCCTGAGCCGCGAGGCCGACTGCGAGGCCGAGGATGCCGATGCCGGCCAGCAGCGAGCCGACGTTGATCCCCAGCTGACTCGCCGCCATCACCAGCCCGAGCCCGAGGATGGCGTAC
>DATKCC010000088.1:0-4335 GCA_035513375.1 Thermoanaerobaculia bacterium
CCGGGCCGCGCCTTGCGGTCCCCCCCTCGCCTCGGAGAGACTGGCCCTCCGATGTCGCCCTCGCTCCAGAGCTCGTCGCCCCTCGACCTCGAAGCCGTCCTCAACCCGGAGCAGATTGCCGCCGTCACCCACCAGGGCGGCCACCAGCTCGTGCTCGCCGGCGCCGGCTCGGGCAAGACCCGGGTCATCACGTACCGGATCTCCTGGCTGGTCCAGGAGGCCGGGGTGCCGCCCGAGCGGATCGCCGCCGTCACTTTCACCAACAAGGCGGCGGCCGAGATGCGCGAGCGGGTGGAGGAGCTCCTCGGCGTCTTCCCGCTTCCCACATTCGTCGGGACCTTCCACCGCTTCGCTTTGGTGCTGCTGCGTCGCTACGGCGAGCGGGTGGGCCTCAAACGCGACTTCGCGATCCTCGACACGACCGACCAGCTCGCCCTGGCCAAGAGCGCGATCGAGGCCGAGGGTCTGTCGGACAAGTCCTATACGCCGCGCTCGATGCTCTCGGCGATCAGCGGCGCCAAGAACCGGCTGCTCACCCCGGACACCTTCGAGGCCGACGCCCACGGCTTCTTCGAGAAGAAGGTGGCGGCGGTCTTCCGCCGCTACCAGGGGCTCCTCCACAGCGTCTCGGGAGTGGACTTCGACGACATGATCTCGCTGGCGGTGCTGCTGCTCACCCGGGAGGAGGAGGTGGGCGAACGGGTCCGTGGCCGCCTCGAGCACCTCCTGGTCGACGAGTACCAGGACACCAACCACGCCCAGCTAGAGCTGATCCGGGCGCTGGTCGGCCAGCGGGGGCGCCTGACCGCTGTCGGCGACGAGGACCAGTCGATCTACCGCTGGCGGGGCGCCGAGATCGACAACATCCTCACCTTCGAGCGGAGCTTCCCCGGCGCGACGATCCGGAAGCTCGAGCGCAACTACCGCTCCACCCAGACCATCCTCGACGGTGCCGGCGCCCTGGTGGCGAGAAACGAACGCCGCCGGGGCAAGCACCTCTGGACCGACGCCGGGCCGGGCGAGCCGATCGAGGTCTACAAGGCCGACGACGAGAGCGACGAGGCGCGCTGGATCGTCCAAACCCTCCAGGCGCTCCGTGGCCGCACCAAGCTCTCCGAGATGGCGATCCTGGTCCGGACCAACGCCCAGACCCGCGCCCTCGAGGACGAGCTCGTTCGGCAGGAGGTGCCGTACGTGCTGGTCGGCGGGACGCGCTTCTACGACCGCGCCGAGATCAAGGACCTCGTCGCCTATCTGCGGCTGATCAGAAACCCGCGGGACGCCTTCTCCTTCGCCCGGATCCTCAACCAGCCGCCCCGCGGGATCGGCAAGGCGACCGAGGAGCTGCTCCGCCAGGAGGCGGCCGAGCGGGGGCTCACCCCCTGGGACGTGATCGCCCAGGACGAGCTGGGGAACCTGCCGGCGCGCGCGGCCGGAGCGCTCCGGGCCTTCGGCGAGCTCGTCGAGGAGCTTCGGCGCTCGGCCGAGGAGCTACCGCTGCCGGCTCTCCTCGACCTCCTGCTCGAGCGCACCGGCTACCTCGCTCTCTACCAGGACAAGCGCGACGCCGAGTCCGAGGCGCGGCTCGAGAACGTCCGCGAGCTCCTATCGGCGGCGCAGGTGTTCACCGAGGCGGTCGCCGCCCGGCCGGGGGACTTCGAGACCGAGGACCTCCTGACCGCCTTCCTCGACCACGTGTCGCTGGTCGCCGACATCGACGCCTGGCAGGGGGGTCAGGGGGTCTCGGTGATGACTCTTCACAGCGCCAAGGGCCTGGAGTTCCGCGCCGTAGTGACGGCCGGCCTCGAGCAGGGCCTCCTCCCCCACTACAACGCGCAAGGGACGCCGGACGACGTCGAGGAGGAGCGGCGCCTCCTCTACGTCGGGATGACCCGCGCCAAGGAGAAGCTCGTCCTCACCTGCTGCCGCCGCCGCCGCATCGCCGGCCGCTACCAGGAACAGCTCGAGTCCCCCTTCCTGCGCGAGATCCCCGAGAACCTGGTCACGGTGACCGAGAGCCCGAGCCTCTTTTACCGCCAGCCGCTGGCGGCGGCTCGTGGCGAGCGCCTCGGCGGCGTCTACTCCTTCTTCGGCCGCGAGGAACCCAGCGCAGCCTACGGCTCGATCTCGGCTGCCGCCGGCGAGCGCGGCATCCGCAAGGGCAGCCGGGTCGAGCACCCGGTCCTCGGCGAAGGAGTGGTCCTCGCCACCGAAGGCTCGGGCGACCTGGCGAAGATCACGGTCTACTTCCAGAAGGCCGGCAAGAAGAAGCTGGTCGCGAAGTACGCCAACCTGGAGTTGGTATGACCCCACTCAACGCCGATTCGGGCGGGGGTGCCCTCGCTCCCTGAAAGTAGATCCGCGGCAGGCCGCGGACGCCGCTGGGTGGACCCGTGGGGAGGCTGACCACCGTCGTCTCCGGCGGCCAGACCGGAGTCGACCAGGCGGCGTTGCGGGCGGCGCGGGCCTGCGGATTGGAGATCGGCGGCTGGTGCCCGCCGGGGAGGGAGTCGGAGGCGGGGGTCATTCCGGCCGATCTACCGCTGCGGGAGACGCCGGTCGAGCGCAGCTCGGGGGCGCCGGAGGTGCCGCGGTCGCTGCGGACCGAGTGGAACGTGCGGGACTCGGACGCGACGCTGATCCTGCGGCCGGCCGGCAGCCGGGGCGGCGACTTGGGCACCGAGTGGGCCGCCCGCTGCGCTCTGCGCTACGGTCGCCCGCTCCTGATCTGTGACCCCGGCGATCCTGCTGCCACCGCGGCGGTCTCCCGGTGGCTCGGCGGATCTTCGATCCGGCGGCTGGGCGTGGGGGGCCCGAGCGAGAGCGCCGCGCCGGGGATCGGCCGGCTGGCCTACTCGTTCCTGGTGAAGGTCCTGGGTGGACTGCGCTCGTCCGCCACGCGCGCTTGAGGGCCGCCCAACCGCTCTCTCGAGCTGCGGGGCCCGCATGGGGCGCCGAAGCGACCGGGAAGGGAGCTCACCGCCAGAGCTCGACCGACGGCTCGACGCCGCGGCGGCGGCGCAGCGCCTTCTCGGCTCGCGCCCAGCGGCGCTCAGAGCGGCGGCGTAGCGCCGGGAGAGCGGCGAAGCGGACGGGGAAGTGGCGTTCCACGTGGCGGACGTAGGCCGGGGAGAAGAGGTGGCGCTGCTCGGCGACCGCCTGGAGCTGGAGGAGCGGGCAGCTGCGGGCGATGAGCTCGACGATCAAAGGCCAGCCAGGGGAGTCGAAGCGCCGGGCGGCGCCGAGGATCTCGGCGGTGAGGCGGGCGAGGCGGGCGGCGAGCTCGTCGAGGGGGCGGCGGCCGGCGGCGGTCGAGAACAGCGTGCGATGGCCGGCGGCGCGGTCCTCGGTCGCGTCCTGGAAGTCGTCGGCGAGCTGGAGGAGGACGCCGTAGCCGAAGACCCAGTCGGCCTCCTCCGCCGAGAGCTCGCCGGCGACCAGGAAGCCATCGGCCAGGACTGAGGCGCCGCCCTTCTCGGCGCTCACACGAAGGAGGGCATCGTCGGTCAGCGGAGCCGCACCCTGGTCGAGGTCACCCGGGGCCGGATCTCCACCCGCGACCGCCGGATCATCGTTCCGGGCCACCGGCACCTGCTGCCCCAGGCTCCGCACCTGGCCGCGGTGGATCGCCTGCAGGCTCTCGAAGACCCGAGGGAAGCGCTCCCGCGGGAGCTCGCCTTCGATCTCTCCCACCAGGTCGAAGACCGCCCGCTCCAGGGCGTCCGCGGCCGGTGGGTGACCGCCCGCCAGGCGCCGGCCGAGGCGGCGGTTGAAGGCCGCCTTGGCCTGGTGCGGAACCTCCGGGTCGTCGAGGAGGTTGTCGGTCAGCGGGTAGAGCAAGCTGTAGGCGAACACCGACGGCGTTGCCGCGACCGGGCGCCCGAGGAGCACCTGGAGGCCGTTCATGATCCAGACGTTTCGGAGGGCCTGGAAGAGGTCCCCGGAACCGAGCTCTATTCCGGAGCGCTCGGCGAAGCCCCGGGCCCGCTTCACGAGCTCGACCGTCGCGGCGAAGATCTCCTCGGCGAGCGGCGCCTCGCGGAAGCTCTCCGGCCAGCCGAGGCAGGCCTCGCCGAAGTCGCAGATCCGGGCCTTGAGGATCCGCTCCCAGCGCTTCCGGGCCGCGGGCTCCTCCGGCTGGCGCCGGACGTCCCGGCAGACTCGGCGCACCAGCCGGTCGGCCCGCCGCCGGCAACGCCACTTCAGCGCCCGCCCTACCGCCGGTCCGAGCTCGGCCGCCCCCGGTAGATCAGCCGGGAGCTCCTGCCAGAGGACCTCGTAACGCGCGACGAGCCGAGAGACCTCGGCTTCGAGAGGGACCCGGCAAGGAAGCTC
>DATKCC010000089.1:0-2095 GCA_035513375.1 Thermoanaerobaculia bacterium
CGTCGGAGTCGAGTGCGACATCTTCTCGCCCTGCGCGCTGGGCGCCTCGCTCAACCCGGAGACGATTCCACGGCTGCGCTCGGCCATCGTCGCCGGCGGCGCCAACAACCAGCTCGCTGAGGAGGAGCGCGACGGCCGCGCGCTGGCAGCGCGGGGCATCCTCTACGCCCCGGATTTCGTGATCAACGCCGGCGGTCTGATAAATGTTTACAACGAGCTGACCGGCTACAACCGGGAACGTGCGCTCCTGACCGCCCGTAACATCTACGACAACGTGACGCGGATCTTCCAGGTAGCCGAGGAGCAGGAGATTCCGACCCACCTGGCGGCGACGCACCTCGCCGAGGAGCGTATCGCGCGCATGCAGGGACTGGGCTCACGCCAGTGGAGCCGGTTCACCGGTGGCCGCGGCGTGCATATACATACATAGAGACTCCGGCCTCCGTCGTTGGGTCTTGTGGTGATCGAATGCCGTTCTGGTTGGGCAGCCTGCTAACTCACCACAAGTCACCTGAATCTGGAGTGGCATGCACTACCGCCCCCACCCATTGATCGGATCACCCCCCTCTCCCTCGATCCCTCTCCCACCTTCCAGGTGGGAGAGGGACGCTTCCTCCCAGTGCAGCGCCTGCATCGGGTTAGCGATCTTCTTGGCAGCGCTTCTCCCAGCGCCTGGCAGCGCGAAGAGTGAGCCGGAGAGTGGGCCGGAGTGTGGGCTGAATGCGGGGGTCAATCTGGTGGGCTTCGACACCGCGTCGGGCGACGCGCTCTTCTCCCTCCCGGCGCGGGAAGGCGGCTCGTATCTGGTCGAGTGGCGCCAAGGAGCAGCGCGCGCGCGGCGGTTCCGGGAGGATCAGGAGTTGGGCCGTTTCGGCGGGTCGATCGGCCCGGGCCCAGTCTTCGCCTTGTCGCGGTGCGGCCCGGGGTGTCTGCAACCGCTAGCCCGCGACCGGGGGCGATGGGAGCCGCTCGGCGAGCCGATCCTGGCGCAGCAGGCGGCGACCGTCCACGGCACCTACGACCTCGTGGGGAGATCCTGGGTGGTGATCCACGGCTCGGTTGCGCGGGCGGGCTTCGTCACCGCCTGGGCATTCCGGCTGGAGGGCCAGGAATGGCGGCCGGCTGGGCGGCTCGAGGTGACTGCCGTCGCCGTCCCCGGCGCCCTTCCAGCTCCCTGGCTACCCGAGGCAGTGATCTCCGGCTCCGGGCTCTTCCCGGCCGAGGGTGAAGCCCGCCCCTGGGTCTCCGGGCTGCCGGCGGGGCGCGCCGGCTCGGGGGCACAGATACTGCCGTTCGCTCGCCGGGCGGCGGTGTTCCTGACGCCTGAAGGCTCGGTCTATCGAAGCGCCGACGCCGGGGAGAGCTGGCATCTGACCACCTGGCGACCCTGGGAGACCGGCACCGCCGAGCCCTGGCGCCGGGGGACGGACTACAGCCTCGACCTGCCCCTCGGCGTCCCTTCGGCGGCGCTGCCGGTCCTCTGGTTCGACCGCCGCCTCGAGGGCCGCGAGATGCTCCTCTACACCGAGATGTCGCCGACGGGAAGCTGGCGTCGGGTCGCCGAGGGACCGGCCCGTCTCCCGACCAGCGCCGGCGAGGATCTCGCGGTCTCCCTGGTCCTCCAGGGCCCCGGGAGGAGGTGGTCGACGCTGTTCGGCTGTGTGGTGAGCGGGGGAAAGCCCCGCCTGGTGGTCGTTGAGGTCACCGGCGGGAAGGTCAGCGAGACGAAGCTGATCGCTCTCGACTAGCCCGCACCGTCCGTCCTCAGGACGGAGCGGAGTGGATCGCCGCGGCCATCCGGTCGACCACCTGCTCCGGCGTGAGCTCCGAGGTGTCGATCAGGGTGTAGGTCTCGTCGTAGGCGAGGGGTGACTCGGCGCGGTGCGAGTCGCGCTGATCGCGGCGATCGATCTCCACGACCACTTCCGAGTAGGTGGTCTCGCTCCCCGCCTGGGCGAGCTGGTCGAAACGCCGGCGGTAGCGGACCTCCTGGCGGGCGTCGAGGAAGAACTTGTGCAGGGTCTCCGGAAACACCCGGGTGCCGATGTCCCGCCCCTCGAGCACCCCGCCGTGCCGCCGCGCGAGCTCCCGCTGG
>DATKCC010000090.1:0-8021 GCA_035513375.1 Thermoanaerobaculia bacterium
ATGCTGCGCCACCGCGTGAAATCGGGCATCACCGGCTGGGCCCAGGTCCACGGTTGGCGGGGGAACACCTCGATCAAGAAGCGCATCCAGTACGACCTCTACTACATCGAGAACTGGTCGCTGAAGCTCGACTTCAAGATCCTCTGGATGACCCTGCGCAAGGGCATGCGGCACAACGCCTACTGAGACGTAGGGTGGGCCTTGGCCCACCGGTGCCGTCATCCGGCCTTGCGGAGGACCCTGACCGCCTCGCCCAGGGCCTCTCTCAGGCGCGCCACCTCCACATCGCCGAGGGGCTGCTCCCCGAAGCTCTCCCGGACATAGAGCGAGACGATCTCGGCGCCGGGCGCCGCCGCGCCGGGGAAGCGGCGGGCGAGGTTGCGGCCGAAGCCGAGCGGGGGATCGGCAGCGCGGACGCCGAGGCCCGCCTGGCGGGCTCGCTGCCGCAGGCGGCGGTAGGCGTCGGAGCCGCTCAGGGGGCGCCGGACGGCGCGGAGCGCCAGCAGGCCGCCCACCATCGCCAGGGCGGCGGCGAGGGCCACGAGGGGCCACCGTGAGGTTCGTGGCGCGGGCTCCGCCGGCGCTCCGGGCTCGAGCCCCTCGGCCCACTCGGCCCCCGGCTCCCTCAAGGGCGCCGCCTCGTCGTCCCGGTTCCAGGGCAGGAGAGCCCTGAACCCCCGCCACAGCTCCGGGAGCGCGCCGAGGAAGGCCATCTGGTCGTTGAAGCCATAGGTCAGGACATAGCGGTCCCACCGGAAGAGGAGGTAGTCCCAGGTCTGGGCGAGCACGCTCCCGAGGCTCCCTTCGACCATTGCGGGGCGGCCGGCGGCGGGCGTGGGATCGAAAATCGTCCAGCCCCCCTCCGGCAGATAGGCCTCGACCCAGGCGTGGGCGTTCGCCTGGCGTACCACCCAGTAGTCCTCGAGCGGGTTGTGCTCGGCGCCCAGGAACCCGGTGGCGAGACGCGCGGGGATGCCGCGAGAGCGGAGCATCAGCACCATCGAGCTCGCGAAGTACTCGCAGTGGCCTTCCCGCCAGTCGAAGAGGAAGGCTTCGATCGGGTCGGCAGGGCGCCCGCGGCCGAGGAAGTCGAGCGAGTAGCCGTACTCGGTCATCAGGTGAGCTTCGAGCCGGCGCGCCTGCTCGAGCGGCGGGCCCTCGCCGGCCACCTGCGCCGCCAGCGCCGCCACCCGTGGACTGACCGCTGAATGGTCGCGGGTCGCTTCGGGGAGCTCGGCCGGGCCGCGGCCGGGCAGGACCGGCAGGCGCGGTACGACCGGCTCCTCACCGAGGCCCACCCGGTACTCGAACGGCTCATCGCGCGAGCCCATGCGCCGGACGACCCCGGCTTCGTCGCGGTAGAGGTGGGACTGCCCGCTGTCGTGCTCAACCGTCAGGCCCTCGACCGGCACCGGGACGAAGGTGCCGGTCACCGGCCGGAGGAAGATGTCGACCCAGCGCCGCGGCACCCCGGGCGCCAGCACCACCTCCCGCCCCCAGCGGCTCCCCGCCCAGCGCCCCTGGCGGCCCGCCGCGCCCGGCCGCCAGGCGCCGTCGCGGAAGTCCTCGAAGACCGCTCCCCGGTAGCGCAGCTCGTCGCCGCGCTCGACCGCCCCCTGATAGCGCAGCCGCATCGCCACCTCCTGGCTCTGCCGGATGGTGCCGATCGTGTCCAGGGTGACCTCGTCGGAGAACCCGGACACCGCCCCCAGGGTACCCATCCCCTGACCGCTCCCCGAGACGATCGGGTTACGCACCCGCGGCATGAAGGCGAAGAGCGGCACCGAGAGGGCGAGAGTCGCGATCGTGGCCGCCGCCAGGAAGCGTCCCAGCGGCACCGCCAGCAGGGCCCGCCGGCCGGCCTCGGCGCCGCCGAATCCGCCCATCAGGTGGAGCTGGGCGAAGCGGGTGAAGAGCAGGAGGCCCAAGGTCACGAAGGCGACCAGGTAGAGGACGACCGTCGGGTGGACGCTGGTCGCCATCGCCGACAGGAACAGGAAGAACAGCGCGATCGCCGTCTGCCATTTGTCCCGCTCCCGGCGCAGGGCGAAGAGCTTGACCAGGACGGTAAACAGGAGCAGATGGGTGACCGCGGCTACCAGCCTGCCCCGCGACAGCACCCGGAGGTCGAGCAGGAAGTAGGGCAGGTAGGCCAGGGCCAGGAGGTTCATCGCCCAGGCCGGCAGCCAGCCGGCTGGGTCGCGCGAGGCCCGCCAGAGGAAGGCCGCCACCACCCCCACGTAGGCCAGGAGGTGCGGCCAGGACAGGACCTCGCTGAACGGCAAGGGGAGCGGCACGAGCAGGGCCAGCCAGCCGAGGAGCAGGCGCTTCTCCCGGGCGAAGGTCACCGCCGTCCCTCCGCCGCCGGCCTCCGGCCGAGCCGGGCCGCGGCCAGGTGCTCCTCCCCGGTGCTCTCCCGCCACGGGCCCTGCGCCTGCCGGATCCGCACCTGTGGCGCCCCCGGGTCACGGGACCGCAGCGCCTCCGCGGACGCCCCCACGGGTGCGATCAACGCCAGGTGCTCGAGGATCGCCAGGCGCTGCCGGCGGCCGGCGGCGAACGGCAACGCTAGCTCCCGGGTCACGAGCTCGACCTCGAAGCCCCGCCCGAGGTAGTCGACTGCGGTCGTCGCCGCCTCGCTCACCAGCCGCTCGAAGCGCGCCAAGTCCTGCTCCCCTTCGAGTAGCCCGACGCCGTTGTCGAACAGGATCGACAGCCGCCGGCTCTCCTCGGCCTCGCGCTCCATGTAGACGATGGCGCCGGTCCGGGCCGTCTGCTTCCAATGGATGCCCCGGGGGTCGTCCCCCTGACGGAAGCCCCGGAGGGCGTAGAGGTCGTGGCCCCTGCCGGCGCGGCTGACCGGTCGCTCGCCGAAGCGGCCGGCCTGCTCGACCTCGACGGTCGCCGCCGGATAGAGCTCGGGGAAGACCAGGAGCTCCCGATCGAGCTGGTAGCGGACCCCCTTGCGGAAGAAGCCGAAGGGGAAGAGGCTCGAAACGTGGAGCGCCGGGATCGCCTGACGGCCGCGGCTCCCGAGCAGGAGCTCGAGCCGTCCGCTGCCGACCCCGCGCCGGGGCAGGTACGGCACGAGGCGGGGTGTGCCGCCCCGGGAAGCCGCGACCAGCAGCAGCCAGCGCGGCATCCAGCGGCTACGGTTCGTGAGCTTGAACTCGAGGGTGAAGGGAGATTTGGCGAAGACGTCGGCGGCGATCTCGAGCTCGGCGTCGAGCCCGCGGACGTTCTGGCGCGAGACCACTCCCGAGACCACCAGCGCCGCGAGCATCACCGAGACCACCAGGTAGATGGCGTTGTTGCCGGTGTTGGTGGCGGCGATCGCCGCCAGTACCGTCAACAGGACGTACCAGAGCCCGACCTTGGTGATCCGGATGCCTTCGGGGGTCGTCCGGCCGCCTCGGGAGCGGTGAGATCTCGCCATGAGCTTGCCTCCGGTGCGGCCCTGCCGCACCGTGCTACACCGGCACCGGAACCGACCCCACCACCCGGCGGACGGCGCTCCGGGTGGCGTGGAGCTCGCCGGCGCCCCGGCGCAGGATCACCCGGTGCGCGAGGACCGAGGCCGCCAGGCGCTGGACGTCGTCCGGCAGGGCGTAGTCGCGCCCCTCGCACAGGGCCATCGCCTGGCTCGCCCGGTAGAGCGCTTGCGCGCCCCGGGTCGAGACCCCGAGCAGGAACTCCGGGCTCTCGCGTGTGGCCGCCGCCAGCGCCAGGACGTAGGAAGCGAGCTTCTCGGCCACCCGCACCGCCCGCACCTCGTGCTGGAGCTCGACCAGCTCGCGCTTCGAGACCACCGGCTCGAGCCCGGCGAGGATCTCTTCGACGCCGCCGGAGAGCAGCAGCGCACGCTCCTCGTCGGCCGGCGGGTAGCCGAGCTCGAGCGAGATCATGAAGCGGTCGAGCTGGGATTCGGGCAGCGGGAAGGTGCCGTGGTACTCGAGCGGGTTCTGGGTCGCCAGCACCACGAAGGGCTCGGGCAGCGAGTAGCGCTTGCGCTCGACCGAGACCTTGCGTTCGCTCATCGCCTCGAGAAGGGCCGACTGGGTCTTCGGGGTCGCCCGATTGATCTCGTCGGCGAGGACCACGTTGGCGAACAGCGGCCCGGGGACGAACTCGAAGGACTGCTCCTTCTGATTGAAGATCGAGACTCCGATGATGTCCGACGGCAGCAGGTCGCTGGTGAACTGCACCCGCTGGAAGGCGAGGCCAACCGAGCGCGCCAGTGCCTGGGCGAGGGTGGTCTTGCCGACCCCCGGCACGTCCTCGATCAGCACGTGGCCCTGGGCGAGGATCGAGATGACCGCCAGGCGGATGGCCTCGGGCTTGCCACGGATGACGCGCGCGACCGAGCGCTCGAGCCGGGCGACGGTCGCGGCTGCCGAGGCCGGGTCCGAGCCCCGAGCTATCTCGGGCTCCGGCCCGGGCTCGGCGCGCGTCCCAGCGGCGCGGGCGGCGGTCTCCACCTACCCGGCGCCTTCGGTCGGCTCCTGGAACTCCCGGTACTCGCCGCGCTCGGCGGCGGGAACCGGGTGGCGAACCTCGACGAAGAAGCCGTCCCCCTCCTCGTAGTCGACGTCCTCGAGCCGGTGGACCATCTGCGTCCCCGGGCCGCGGGACAGGTCGGAGGTGTCGAGGTAGACCTTCCACGCCGCCTTGTCGTTGCCCTCCGGGTCGGCCTGGATCACGTCGACGGTGACCCCCGGCAGCTCCTCGTGCCCTTCGCGGGAGACCAGGATGTCGAGGATCACGTCCTGGCGCAGCGGCACCTCGACCATCCTCTCGGTCGCGGCGGCCTCGCCCACCGCGCCCTCGGGCGCCGCCTGGTCCCCGATCCCCTCGCCGCCCTCGGGGGCCGGGCCGGTGGGCAGGTCCCCGCCCTCGAGCGGGACCTGGTCGACCGCATAGCTGTTGAGCCGGGCGCTGTAGCCCGCCCGCGCTTCGGCCACCCTTTCGGCCGGGTCGTCCGGCCCGCCACAAGCGGTGAGCAGCGTGAGCAGGGTGAGGGAGAGGATGCTGTTGCGGGGCGACACGGGGAGCCTCCTTAGAGTTGGGACCGCAGCCGGGTGCCGGTCGACGCTCTCCAGGCACGGCGAGTATACCGGAGGGTGGGCCGGTACCGGGCCGATCTTGACCAGCGTTCGCGCTCAGGCTATACTTCGCCGGCCTCGCCAGCCCGACGAGCGTTCGGCCCTCCGGCGCCGAGCCGCCTCACGGAGCCCCCGCTCGGTCCTCCAGGACCGAGACGGAGTCTCCTCCCATCTGTTAGATTGCCGCCGAGCCGCCGCGCCCGCCTTGCCTCCGCCCCCTCGGGCGGAGGCCGCGCCGCGCCGGTCGGCGGAGCATCAAAGGAGTCGAACGCTCATGGCAGACGAACGCAACGACAAGCTCAAAGCCCTCGAGGGGGCGTTGACCCAAATCGAGCGCCAGTTCGGCAAGGGCTCGATCATGCGCCTGGGGATGCAGGAGCACATGGAGGTCGCCTTCATCCCGACGGGTTCGCTGGCGGTGGACTACGCGATCGGCATCGGGGGCGTACCCCGGGCGCGGGTGGTCGAGGTCTTCGGGCCGGAGTCGTCGGGCAAGACGACGCTCGCCCTCTCGATCATCGCCCAGGCCCAGAAGCGGGGTGGCACCGCGGCCTTCATCGACGCTGAGCATGCGCTCGACGCCGAGTACGCCCGCAAGATCGGCGTCGACATCGACGAGCTCCTGGTCTCCCAACCGGACAGCGGCGAGCAAGCCCTTGAGATCGCCGAGATGCTGGTGCGGTCGAACGCCGTCGACGTGATCGTGGTCGATTCGGTGGCGGCGCTCGTGCCGAGAGCCGAGCTCGAAGGCGAGATGGGGGACTCCCACGTGGGTCTCCAGGCTCGCCTCATGTCCCAGGCCTTGAGGAAGCTCACCTCGATCGTCTCGAAGTCGAAGACCACGATCCTGTTCATCAACCAACTCCGGGAGAAGATCGGCGTCATGTTCGGCAACCCGGAGACCACCACCGGCGGGCGCGCACTCAAGTTCTACTCCTCCGTCCGGATCGACATCCGCCGCATCGGCGCGCTCAAGGAGGGCGAGGAGGTGGTGGGCAGCCGGGCGAAGATCAAGGTGGTCAAGAACAAGGTCGCCGCTCCCTTCCGCCAGGCCGAGTTCGACATCGACTACGGCGAGGGGATCTCCCGGGTGGGCGAGCTGATCGACCTCGGGGTCGATCACAAGCTGGTGCAGAAGAGCGGCGCCTGGTACGCCTACGGCGACATCCGGCTCGGCCAGGGGCGGGAGAACGCGAAGCAGTTCCTGCGCGACAATCCCGATCTCGCCGAGGAGATCGAGGAGGAGCTCCGGAAGCGGATGGGGCTCCCCGCCGCCCGGCGCGAGGCCGCGGCCGGCAGGGAGGAGGCCGCCGAGGTCGCCAAGGAGACGGCGAAGGCGTCGTGACCCCCTCACCCTGACCCTCTCCCCCTGCCCGGGGGAGAGGGCACCCCCGCCCACCCTGTAGCGGCGGGATTCCATCTCGTTCTCGCGGCAGGATGCGGCACCCCCGCCCACCCTGTTGCGGCGGGCTTCCATCTTCTTCTTGCGGCGGGAGGTGGCGCCCTCGCCCCTCCTTGGAGGGGAGAGGGTCGGGGTGAGGGGTGGTATGGTCGCGCCGCTCCAAGCCCGGACTCTCGGAGGAACCCGTATGGCACGCGCCGCCGGCCTCGCGATCTGCCTGCTCGTTCTCGCGCTCCCCCTCGCTGCCCAGGACGGTCGGGGCGGCCCGGCCCTCTCGGTCGCGCCCGCCGGCGCCAGCCTGACCGGAGGCCAGATCTACCTGGAGGTCGCAGTCACCGAGCCGCCGGGCGGCGCGCCTGCGGAGCTGCGGGTGCTCCTCGGCGGACGGGAGATCCACCGCGCCGAACTCGGCGCCGGCGAGCACGAGGTCACGATCGATGGCGCGGGCCTCCCCTCGGGCCGCCATCGGATCGCGGTCGAGGGGATGGGGACCCGGGCAGAAGCCGTGGTCCGGGTGATTCCGGGCTGGCTTTCGATCGTGCCGCCGCTGGTCGCGATCGGCCTCGCGTTGCTCTTCAAAGACGTCCTGGTCTCGCTCTTCGTCGGCGTCTTCAGCGGCGCCCTGATCCTCTACGCCTGGTACCCCTTCACCGCCTTCGCCCGCTCGATCGACTCCTTCATCGCGCCGGCCCTGGCGGACCCCTCCCACGCCAAGATCCTGATCTTCTCGACCCTCCTGGGCGGCATGGTCGGGGTGATCTCGAGGAGCGGGGGCACCCGCGGGATCGTCGAGCGGTTGTCCGGGTTCGCCTCGAACGCCCGGCGGGGGCAGCTCGCCACCTGGGCAATGGGGGTGGCGATCTTCTTCGACGACTACGCCAACACGTTGATCGTCGGCTCGACCATGCGGCCGATCACCGACCGCCTCCGGATCAGCCGGGAAAAGCTCGCCTACATCGTCGACTCGACCGCGGCGCCGATCGCGAGCGTGGTGCCGATCTCGACCTGGATCGGCTTCGAGATCGGACTGATCGGCGCCGCCTTCACCGACCTCGGGCTGGACCTGAACCCGTACTCGACCTTCGTCGCCACCATCCCCTACCGCTTCTACCCGCTCCTCGCCCTCGTCCTCGGGTTCACCATCGCCGCCAGCGGCCGGGACTTCGGCGCAATGCACCGGGCCGAGCGCCGGGCGATGACCCGCGGGCAGGTGATCGCCGAGGGCGACCGGGCGCTCGCCGACTACGCGCAGGGCGCCCTGGAACCGCCGAGCGGAATCCCCCACCGGGCGGCCAACGCCGTGGTGCCGATCCTGACCGTGGTGGTGGTGACCTTGTCGGGCCTGTACGCCACCGGGTCGGCGGCGCTCGACCGTGCGGACTTCGCCGGCGTCGGCGAGTGGCTTCGGGAGGTCTTCGCCGCTTCGGACTCCTACAACAGCCTGCTCTGGGCGAGCCTCGCCGGGGTGCTGGTGGCGATCGCCCTGCCGGTCGCCCAACGGCTGCTGCCGCTCAAGA
>DATKCC010000091.1:0-4915 GCA_035513375.1 Thermoanaerobaculia bacterium
CTCGCGGTAGAAGTCGGCGAGGAAGGGGTTGTCGACGTCCTCGAACAGCTTCACCCCCTCGAAGCGCTGGGTGAGGAGCTCGACGAGCGTGGTCTTGCCGACCCCGATGGGGCCGTCGACGGCGACGTAGTGGAAGGGGAGAGCGTCCGCCGGCACGCGCGGGAGTCTAGCAATAGGGAACTACGGCCTGATCTTGACCCCCTCACCCTGACCCTCTCCCCCGTTCCGGGGGCGAGGGCACCCCCACCCGGCCCAACGACCTCCACTTCCAACCCTTGGGTGAGGGCACCCCCACCCGCCCCAAGAGCAACTACCTCCTGGTGGGGACAATCACCTGGCAATCACGGACGCTACAGCTACCAGGCAAGCGAAGCTGCGTGGGGCGGGTGGGTGGCGCCCTCTCCCCCTGGGAGAGGGTTGGGGTGAGGGGCGGCTATGCGAGCTCCGCGAGCGTAGCCGCGAGCACCCGCCAGAACCGCTCGACCGAGGGGATCAGCACGCGCTCGTCGGGGCTGTGGGGAAACTCGATCTGCGGGCCGAAGGAGATCATGTCCATCCCCGGGTACTTCTCGCCGATGATCCCGGTCTCGAGCCCGGCGTGGATCGCCTTGACCTCCGGTGGGCGGCCGAGCTCCCGGGAGTGGACCTCCTTGAAGGCGCGCAACAGCTCCGAGCCGAGGTTGGGCTTCCAGCCGGGGTAGCCCCCTTCCCGCCGGGCCGCGGCGCCGGCCAGCCCGGAGATCGCCTCGACCCGCCGGGCGAGGGCGCGCTTGGCCGAGTCGACCGAGCTCCGGAGCGAGACCAGCAGCTCGAGGCCGCCGTCCTTCGGGGTGACGGTCGCCAGGTTGGCGCTGGTCTCGACCAAGTCCGGGATGTCGTTGCTCATCGCCTGGACGCCGTGCGGGAGCGCCGCGACCAGCTCCAGCACCCGGTCGCTAGCCGCAGCCTCCCAGGCCGTGGGGGGCACCCGCTCCCCTTCGACCTCGATCCGGACCTCGGGGTCGACCGCGCGCACCTCCGAGGCGATCGCCGCGAGCTCCTCCTGGAGGGCGTCGGCGACCGCCTCGCGGTCCCGGTCGGCGCAGACCACGAGGGCGCTCGCCTCCCGCGGGATGGCGTTGTGGGCCGAGCCGCCGGCGAGCCGCGCCAGGCGGAGCGGCGCCCGCCGCCGGGCGGCCCAGAGGGCGCGGCCGAGGAGCTGGATCGCGTTACCCCGCTGGAGGTGGATGTCGACCCCGGAGTGGCCGCCGCGGAAGCCACCCACCTGGACCGCGAGGGCGACCGCGCCGTTGCCGGCCGGGGCCGAGGCGAGCGGCAGCTTGAGGCGCACGTTGATCCCGCCGGCGCAGCCGACGTAGACCGAGCCCTCCTCCTCGCTATCGAGGTTGAGCAGCCGCCGGCCGGTCAAGAGGTCCGGCGAGAGCTCGGCGGCGCCGGTCAGGCCGGTCTCCTCGTCGATCGTGAACAGGAGCTCCAGCGGGCCGTGGGCGAGGTCGGCGCTCTCGGCGAGGGCCAGCATGGCGGCGACGCCGATGCCGTTGTCCGAGCCCAGGGTGGTGCCGTCGGCGGTCAGGTAGTCGCCGTCGCGGAGCGGCCGGATCGCGTCCTTACCGAAGTCGAACTCGACGTCGGAGTTCTTCTCCTGGACCATGTCGAGGTGGCTCTGAAGGACCGTCGGCGCCGCGCCCTCGCGCCCCGCCGAGCCCGGCTTCACGACCACCAGGTTGCCGGCCTCGTCCCGCCGCGTCTCGAGGCCGCTGCGCTCGGCGACCGAGACGACGTAGCGCCGCATCGCCTCCTCGCCCTTCGACGGGCGGGGGGTGGCGAGGATCCGATCGAAGTGCCCCCAGAGGGCTCTGGGCTCGAGCTCGGAGACGAAGGTCATCAGGCCGACGATCCTACCACCGCCGGTTTGACAGCTCGGCGCCGTCGCCCTGTAGAATCCCCGCCGTCCACGCAGGCGAACCGAACGCGAGGGAGGGCAGAGAGCCATGCAGCCCAAGCGCTTTGAGCCGTACGTCCCAGCGTCGAAGTCGATGGCCGAGCTGACCGTCAAGGCGGTCATCCTCGGCGTCCTGATGGCGATCGTCCTGGGCGCCGCCAACGCCTACCTGGGAATGAAGGCGGGGCTCACCGTGGCCGCCACCTTCCCGGCGGCGGTGGTGGCGATGGCCGCCCTCCGGCTGCCCTTCCTCCGGGGCACGATCCTGGAGGAGAACACCGCCCGGACCACCGCCTCGGTCGGCGAGGCTCTTGTGGCGGGCGCCATCTTCACCATCCCGGCCTTCGTCATCAGCGGCGCCTGGGAGCAGATCCACTATCTCGAGGCCACGGCGATCATGCTGATCGGCGGCGTCCTCGGCGTGCTGTTCGTCATCGTCCTGCGCCGGACGCTGGTGGTCGAGGCCGAGCTTCCCTTCCCCGAGAGCGTCGCCGCTTCGGAGATCGTCAAGGCCGGACAGGGCGGGGCCACCGGCGCCAAATACGTCTTCGGGGCGATGGGCTTCGCCGGCCTCTGGGAGCTGTTCAAGAACTCCAACGGCATCCACCTGGTGCGCGACGCGACCAACGGCTTCTTCGACCTCGGCCGCTCGACGGTGCGGATGTTCGGCCAGCCGGTCGAGTACTCAGGCGGCGTGCTGCTCGAGACCCCGGCGGCCTCGCCGGCGCTCGTCGGCGTCGGCTTCATCGTCGGGCTCAGGGTCTCGGCGGTGCTCTTCGCCGGCGCGGTCCTCGGCTGGCTGCTGCTCGTGCCGCTGGCGCTCTTCCTGAACCCGGCCCTGACCGCAACCTTGGGCGCCGGGCACTCGATGATCGACGTCGCCTACGAGGTCTGGTCCCGGCTGGTTCGGCCGCTCGCGGTCGGCACCATGATCGTGGCCGCCTTCTACACCCTGTGGAACCTGCGCAAGTCCCTGGTCGGCGGCATCAGCCGGGCGTTCAAGGACTTCGGCACGGTGGCGGCGGGCGGCGAGGCGGCGGCCCGGACCGACAAGGACCTGAATCTGAAGAAGGTCTTCGTGGCGATCGCGGTGCTCGCCGTCCCGGTCTTCCTGCTCTACCAGTACTTCTCCCAGAACGTGGGCGCCTCGCTCGTCCTGACCGTGGTCATGATCGTTCTCGGGTTCCTGTTCGCCGCCGTCGCCGGCTACCTCGTGGGCCTGATCGGCAGCTCGAACAACCCGATCTCGGGCCTCACCCTCTCTGCGCTGCTGATCTCGGCGGTGCTGATGGTGCTGATGGGGGTGACCGACGTCCACGGGGTGGCGGCGGTCCTGGGGGTGGCGGGGATCGTCTGCTGCGCCGCCGGCATCGCCGGTGACATGATGCAGGACCTCAAGGTCGGCCACATCCTGGGCGCCACGCCGTGGAAGATGGAGGTGGCCGAGATCCTCGGCGTGATCGCGGCGGCGGCCGTTCTGGCGCTGCCGCTCGCGGCGCTCGACCGGGTCTACACGATCGGCTCGCCCGATCTGCCGGCGCCCCAGGCGGGTCTCATGGCGCTCATGGCCCGCGGCATCGTCGGCGGCGAGATGGCCTGGCCCCTGGTCCTCACGGGCATGTTCCTGGCGGTGGGGCTGATCCTGATCAAGGCCCCGTCGCCGATGCTCGTCGCGGTCGGCATGTACCTGCCGTTCTTCTCGACCTCCGCGATCTTCCTCGGCGGGATCATCCGCGGGGTGTTCGAGAAGCGCCTCGCGGCCAAGGAGGCGACCGCCGAGGACTCGACCCGGGCCGAGAACATGGGCGTGCTGCTGTCCTCGGGCTTCATCGCCGGCGAGGCGCTGATGGCGGTGCTGCTCGCCTTCCTGGTCCTGGGTGGGGATTTCATGCCCGGGCTGCTGCGGCTCAAGGCGGCCCTGACGCCGGCCTTCGAGCCGTCGTTCTGGCTCAGCCTACTGGTCTACCCGGTGCTGTTCTACCTGCTCGCCTGGCTGCCGGTGAAGAAGATGAAGGAAGGCGGCCTGCCGGCGACGAAGATGGAGTGAGGCAAGGGCGGAAGCGGCCATCCGCGCCGCCCCCCCCGGCCGGCCCCGAGGCCCTGGCGGTGCGGCCGGTCCGGACGGCGTCCTGGTCGGAGAAGGAGCCGGAGCCGGCCGCGGTGGGCGACCCCTTCGGCCCGCGGGTGGTGGTCGAGCGGCCGCTGCCGGTCGTCCGCAGCCTCTCCGGTCTGCTTCAGAGGATCTCCGCCCTGACCGGCGTCCGGCGCCTGCGCCTCGACGGGCCCGGCTCCTTCGTCTGGCGCCGGATGGACGGCTCGCGCAGCGTCGGCGAGCTCGCCGCCGAGCTCGGTTCCCGGCTCGGTCCCGGTCCCGGCGATCCGGTCCCGGGCGCCGCGGCGGAGTCTTCCGGGGGACCCCTCCGGGAAGCCCCGCATGTAGCCGCGCTCGAAGCCGAATCGCGGGTGGTTCGGTTCGTCATCCTGCTCCGGCGCGAGGAGCTGGTGGGGCTCCCCGGCATCGACGACGCGCGGATCGAGGAGTGGCGCACCCGCAGCGGCGGCGCTCGGGAGGGCGCGGCCGGGAATCGCGGAGCTTGATCGTTCGTTGCGTTATAGTACCGGGCCATCGCGGGCTTTCCGCCGGCCCCGGCACCCCGACCCCCTGACCCCCGCCGAGCTCGCGAGGCCGGACCCCCCGCCCGCGACGCCCCCGAACCAGCGCCGAGCCCGGGCTAAACGAGCCCCTGAAAGGAATCCCGAGAGTGAGCCCCTGGTGGTTGCGGCCGACGGCCGACACTGAGACCGAGCAGCAGCAGGACCCCGACGAACCGGCCCCCGAGGCCCGAGGGAAGCGGCCCGAGGCCGCCCGGCCTGAGGAGACCTCCCCGGCCCCACCCCCTGCCGAGGCCGAGGCCGAGCCCGCCGCCGGCGAGCCCACCGAGCCCACCGCGGGGCGCCGCCCGGCCGGCCGCA
>DATKCC010000092.1:0-6075 GCA_035513375.1 Thermoanaerobaculia bacterium
CGGGCCGCGACGCCGAGCACCTCGACCTGCTGGGCCTCGTCGTCGGTGGGGTAGGGGATCCAGATCTCTACCTCGCCGGCGCCCTTGGGCAGGTCCTGGACCATCGCGCGGTAGGTGATCTCGAAGGTGCGGGTCTCGGGCGGGTCCACCACCGTCCGGTCGGCTGGCGCCGAAGCGGCGAGGAGCGCCGCGAGCGAGGCGGCTACGAAGACGATAGCTGTCCGTTTCACGGTGGTGCTCCCCTCGTCGGTCATGGATGCCTGCCCTCGCCCCGCGCGAGCCCGAAGCCCCACTCGCGCTCGCACGGGCCATTCGAGCGAAGGATACGATATCTCCGGCTATCGGACCGGCTCGGGTGGGCCGGCGGGAGCGGCGCCTCAGCCGGCCGGCGGCGGCTCCTCGGGGTGCTCGGGGTGCTCCGGGTGCTCCGGGTGCTCCTCGTCGCCCTCTTCGGCGCCGACCGGGGTCTTCGTCCAGACGCCGCCCTCCTCGCGCCAGGTGTAGCGCTCGACGCCGTCGACCTTGTGGATCGAGAACTCCTCGAATTCGAGTTCCTCCGCGGTCTCGCCGGTCATGAAGAAGTCGACGTCGTAGGTGGTGCCGTCGGGTCCGGCGAAGTCGACGCAAGCGAAGTAGGTGTCGGGCGCGGTCCGGGCGAGGCGCTCCTCGTGGACCTTGACCAGCTCCAAGTTCAGGGTCTCGCCGGTCACCGGATCCGCGAGCGGGTAGAGGCCGTCGTTCGCCTCGGCGACCGTTGCCACGTAGGCCGCGATGGCGTCGGCGAGCTCCGCCTCGGTCAAGGCGGCCTCGGCGGCTTCGCCTTCTTCGGGGTGCTCCGGGTGCTCCTGCTGGGCGGTGGCGATCGCTGGGCAGGCCAGGACCAGGGCTGCCGCCAGGATGCAGAGGGTCCAACGCTGCTTCGTCATGAGTCGTCTCCTCCTGTGGATCGAAAGGCTCGTGGGCCCTAAGAGATCGGATCTTAGCAGGGACGCGTTCAGCGCTCTCGGCGCGCCTCGCTGCCCTCGATCCGCTCGATGACCTCCTCCTGGAGCTTCCGGAGGCCGGCGCTCACCTCGACCGGGTAGGGCGGGTCGGCGGGTGCCAGGGCGCGGAGGCGCTCGGGGAGCCTGGCGATCTCGTCGCGGGCGCGCTCTCGCGCCTGGTCGATGGTCGTGCGGCCGGCGGCGAGGCGCTCGCCCCCTGCCATGACCTGGACCAGCAGCGGGCGGCCGGGGAGGCCCTCCTCGTCGGCGCGAGCGATCACGTCCCTGACCGCCCGGCCCTCCCCCTCGATCCGGAAGACCTGCTTCCTCCCCGGGAGGATCTTCTTCCCCGGCGAGAGCTTGAGCCGGCCCTCGCCGGCGTAGGCGGTCAGCTTGTAGGCCATGTCGAGGGCCGGCGCGTCCTCCGAGACCCCCATCCGGGTGCCGACCCCGAACCCGTCGATGGGCGCGCCGCGGGCGACGAGCTCGGCGATCCGGTGCTCGTCGAGGCCGCCCGAGGCGAAGACCTCGACCCGGTGGAGGCCGGCCGCGTCGAGCCGCCGTCGGGCCTCGACGGCCAGCGCGGCGAGATCCCCCGAGTCGAGCCGGACCGCCCGCACCCGGAAGGCGTCGCCGAGCTCCCGGGCGAGCTCGATCACGCGGTCGATACCCAGGAGCGTGTCGTAGGTGTCGACCAGCAGCACGGTGTCCGGGTAGAGCCGGGCGAAGGCGCGGAAGGCCGTGAGCTCGTCCTCGTGGGCCTGGACGAAGCTGTGGGCCATGGTGCCGGCGATCGGCACGCCGTAGACCCGGCCGGCGAGGACGTTGCTGGTCGCCGCCAGCCCGGCGACCCAGTAAGCCCGGGCGCCCTTCATCGCGGCGTCGGTGCCGTGCATGCGGCGCAGGCCGAAGTCGATCACCGCCCGCCCCCGGGCCGCCTCGACCACCCGCACGGCCTTCGAGGCGAGGACGGTCTGCAGGTGGACCTGGTTCATGACGAAGCTCTCGGCGAGCTGCGCCTGGGCGATCGGCGCCCGCACCTCCAGCAGGGGCTCTTCGGGAAAGACCGGCGTCCCCTCGGGCAGCGCCCAGACGTCGCCCGCGAAGCGGAGCTCGCCCAGCCAGCCCAGGAACTCGCGCGAGAACCCGCCGTGAGCCGCGAGGTACTCCAGGGCGTCCTGGTCGAACGACAGGGTCTCGAGGAAGCGCAGCGCGTCGTCGAGCCCGCAGGCCAGCAGGTAGCTCCGGTCGTCGGGGAGGGTCCGGTAATAGAGGCTGAAGACCGCTTCGTCGGCCATGCCCTCCCGCCAGTAGGCCTGGAGCATGGTGAGCTCGTAGAGGTCGGTCAGCAGGGCGGCGTTGCCGTCGTCGACCCAGGGGGAGGGCGCCCTCATGCCGAGCTCCTGGGCTCCGTCAGGCCCCGCTCGCCCGGTCGAGGGCGACCGGGCCGACCCCGACGAGGTCCCGGACGTCGGCCATGGTCCGCCGGGCGAGGTCCCCGGCACGCTCGGCGCCGGCGCGGAGCGCCGCCCGGACCGAGCGGTCGTCGAGCTCCGCCCGGCGCTCGCGCATCGGCCGGAGGGTCTCCTCCAGGTGGTAGCGGACCGCCTGCTTGAGGTCGCCGTACATCGGCTCGCCGGAGCGGTAGCGCTCGAGGTAGCTCTCGGTCACCGCGGCCGGGGCGGTCGTCCGCAGGAGCAGGAAGAGGTTCTCGACCCCCGGGCTCATCCGCTCCCCGGCGCCGGTACCCGGCGCGGCCTCGGTCGGGCCGCCGACGTCGGTCACCGCCGAGCGGAGCTTCTTCCAGACCGCATCCGGATCCTCGGTCAGGCCGATGAAGTGGCTGGGCCCGAGGCTCTTCGACATCTTCTTGCTCGGGTCGGCGAGCGACATGATCCGCGGCGCGGGGGAGAGGAAGGGCTCGACCTCGGGGAAGTAGTCCCGGCCGACCAAGGCGTTGAACCGCCGGCCGATCCGCCGGGTGAGCTCGAGGTGCTGCACCTGATCCTCGCCCACTGGCACGCGGGCGGCCCGGTAGAGGAGGATGTCGGCGGCCTGGAGCACGGGGTAGCTGAACAGGGCTCCCGAGACGTGCTCGGCCCCTTCGGACTTGTCCTTGAACTGGGTCATCCGGGTAAGGTCGCCGAAGGAGACGACGCAGTTGAGCACCCAGGCGAGCTCGGTGTGCTCGGGCACATGGCTCTGGACGAAGAGGATCGAGCGCTCCGGGTCGATGCCGCAGGCGATCAGCTCCGCGGCCAGGTCGAGGGTCCGCCGCGGCAGCTCCGCCGGCGCGAAGCCCTGGGTGACGGCGTGGTAGTCGACGATCGAGTAGAGGCACTCATGGTCTTCCTGGAGCCTTACCCAGTTCTGGATCGCCCCGAGGTAGTTGCCGACGTGGAGCCGGGCCGTGGGCTGGATCCCGGAGAAAACGCGCGGCTGAGGGCTCATAGACGGCGAAGGTTATCCGAACCACAGGAGCACGGCGAACAGGATCACCGTGACCGTCACCACACCTTTGATCCAGGCGTGGCCCTTCAGTACGGTCAGCCGCACGCCGACGAGACCGCCGGCCAGGTTGCCGGCGCCGAGGGCCGCTCCAGGGAGCCACTCGACCATGTCCTGCCAGGCGAAGATCGCGAGCGAGATCGCGGTGAACAGGAGCGCGATCGTCACCTTGATGGCGTTGCCCCGCACCAGGTCGAGCCCGGCGAAGGTGGTCACTGCCAGGATCAGGAAGCCGACGCCGGCCTGGACGAAGCCGCCGTAGATCCCGACGGCGAAGAACCCGCCGGCGAGGACCGCCAGGCGCCGCCCCCCAGGGCGGGGCGGGAGCGCCCCGATCACGACGCCGCTCCCCGAACGGCTCAGCAAGCTCCACAGGGTGATCGCGACCATCAGGAAGGCGAGGATCTTGCGGAACGCCTCGTCGCTCACCTCAAGGGCGGCCCAGGTGCCGAGGACCGAGCCGACTACCGCCGGGCCGGCCGCGGCCAGGGCCCAACGCCAGGCGAGCACCCGGTGGCGATGGAACCCCCAGACTGCGCCGACGTTCTGCGCCAGGATCCCGACCCGGTTGGTGGCATTGGCGACGGTCGCCGGGAGGCCGAGGAAGATCAGCACCGGCAGGGTGAGGAACGACCCGCCGCCGGCGACGACGTTGAGCGCTCCGGCGACGGCGCCGGAGGCGAAGAGGGCTACGTAACCCAGCCACTCTGGCATGGCGGGAGACTATCGGAGGGAGCGGGGGCGGGGCTCCCGCCCCCGCCCGTCACCGCTCGAAGCCGCCTGCCGTTCGGATAGGGTCGGCCCGTGATCGAGGCGCTCGCGGGGCTCCACCCGGTCGTCCAGGCCCTCACCGCGACCGGGTTCACCTGGGGGGTGACCGCTCTCGGCGCCGCCCTGGTGTTCTTCACCCGCAAGGTCGACCAACGCCTCCTCGACGGGATGAACGGCTTCGCCGCCGGCGTCATGATCGCGGCGAGCTACTGGTCGCTGCTCGCCCCCGCGATCGAGATGTCGGAGCGCTCGGGGATGCCGTCCTGGCTGCCGCCGACCGTCGGCTTCGTACTCGGAGCGGCGGCGCTATCCGGGGCGGACAAGGTCCTGCCCCACCTCCATCCTGGGCTCTCGATCCAGCAGGCCGAAGGGCCGCCCACCCAGCTTCGCCGGAGCGTGCTCCTGGTCCTCGCCATCACCCTCCACAACATCCCCGAGGGCCTGGCGGTCGGCGTGGCCTTCGCCGCCGCCGCCCTGGCGATGCCCGAGTCCACCCTGCCGGCCGCCGTGGCCCTGGCCGTGGGCATCGGACTCCAGAACTTCCCCGAGGGGGTGGCGGTGGCGATGCCGCTCCGGGCCCAAGGGTTCTCCCGGCTCCGGAGCTTCTGGTATGGGCAGCTCTCGGCGGCGGTCGAACCGCTCGCCGGGGTTGCGGGTGCGGCCGCGGTGCTGCTGGCGCAGCCACTCCTGCCCTACGCCCTGGCGTTCGCCGCCGGGGCGATGCTCTTCGTCGTGGTCGAGGAGCTCATCCCCGCCTCCCAGCGAGCGGGCAACACCGACCTCGCGACCCTGTCCACGATCTCCGGTTTCACGGTGATGATGGTGCTCGACTTGGCGCTCGGGTGAGCAGCAAGTGCAGCGACACCGAGACCTGGTCGCCGAGGCGAAACGCCCCGGAGGCCAGCGCCGCGGGGGCTCCCAGCCCGTAGGTGTGGCGGTCGAGCCAGGCGGTGCCCGAGACCACCAGACTGTCTCCCACTTCGACCAGCTGGAACGGCACCGCCACCGCCTCGGCCACCCCACGGAGGCTCAGGGTTCCCACGAGCCGGTGGCGCTCGGCGCCGGGCTCGATCCGGGTGCTGTCGAAGCTGATGGTCGGGAATCGGTCGGTGTCGAGGAACTCCTCGCCTCGGAGGTGGCGGTCGCGCGGGGCGAAGCCGGTGTCGAGGCTCCCCGCTTGGATCACCACCTGGACCGACGAGGACGCGATCGCCTCCGGGTCGTAGACCACCCGGCCGGCGAACTCGCGGAACTGGCCCTCGACCTCCCCCAGGACGATCAGCTCGTAGGGCACGCTGAACCGGATCGAGGAGTGGAGCGGGTCGACCTCGAAGACGGCCGCGGCGGCGGCCGGTGGGACCGCGGCGGCGACCAGGGCGGCGGACAGGGCCGCCAGCGAGAGCTGAGCTCGGTTCATGGGCGTCGCTCCTTTCCGCTCGATCGTACCGGCAGCCGCGCTCCGGGCTCCCCACGCGGCGGGGTGGCTCCCGGCGATCAGGCGGGTGGGAGACCGCGGCCGGGCTACAGCAGCTCGCGGGCGAACTCGACGAAGGCGAAGGCGTCGTCGAAGCTCGAGGCGAGGCCGAACGAGACCCGGACCGCGCCGGTCGACTTGTCGTTGACGCAGCGGCGGAAGTCGTCGTAGCTCATCTGGCGCCCGGAGCTGGCGAAGCAGCCGCTGATCTCGGCCCCCGAGAGCCCGAGGGCGAGCTCGCCGGCGCCCGGGTTGCAGAAGCAGCCGGTTCGGAGCGAGATCCCGCGGCGGCCGGCCAGGTGCTCGATCCGCTGGTGGTCGATCACCTGGCCGTCCGGG
>DATKCC010000093.1:0-7147 GCA_035513375.1 Thermoanaerobaculia bacterium
CCACAGCCCACCCTGGGCCTCGGGGAAGCGGGCGAAGGCGACTTGACCGGGGAGTCGGCCCGCGGCGAGGAGCTCCAGCTCCAGAGGCAGCACGCGGTAAGCGGGCGCGCGGGCCGGAAGCTCCAGGAGGTCGTCGGAGGCGAGCCCCGAGGCCGCCACCACCACCGCCGGCAGGGTCCAGAGCCCGGCGGCGGCGATCGGCAACAGCAGCGCCCGCCCGCCCCGGAGCGACCACGGCAGGAAGAGCAGAACCGGGCAGACCAGGGCGAGCGCCCGGGCGCCGGTGGCCGAGACCCCGGCAGCTCCCGGGGCCGCGGCCGCCGCAAAGCCGCCCGCGACGCCCAGGGAGGCCGCCGCCAGGTAGACCACGAAGGCGCCCGCGAGCAGGTGCCGCGAGCGGCCCCCTGGGCGCCGGAGGTCGGCGAGGTAGAGCCCGAGGACGAAGAGAGCGAAGGGGAAGTAGGGCAGGAGGCCGATGTGGCGCCCAGTGCCCAGCCAGAACAGGCGCCAGCCGGCCTGGCGCAGCCGGAGCCCGGCAGGCGGGCGCGCGCGCGCTGCCTCGGGAGCCGAGGCGACCCTCGGCGCCGGCTCCCGGTCGGGGTCCTCGAGCGCGGGCTCGGCCTCTGCGGACAGCTTCCACGGCGGCGGACCGAGATCGCTCTGCTCCACCGCGGGCCGGGCCTCGAGCGGGAAGGGACCCACGAAGGCTCGGGCCTCGGCGGCCAGCTCCGGCCCCCAGGAGCCGGTGATCCGCCGCTGGGTCCCGGCGAGGATCAGGCCGGCAACGATCAGGACCAGGACGAAGACCGCGGAGGCTCGCCGGCGCCGCGCCCAGTACAGGTCAACCGCCGGCGGCAGGGCGAAGAGCGCCAGGAGGGGCTCCGACACCGCCGCGGCCGCGAGCAGCACCCCGGCGGCCGCAACCGGTACGAGCTCCCGCCACCCCCAGAGCGGCTCGCTCCGGACCCGGCACCAGAGGGCGACGGCGAAGAAGACGCAGGCCATCAGCAGGACCTCGGGCTCGAAGCGAAGGGTTCGGATTGCGGCCCCGGAGGCGAAGAAGAGCCCGGCGACCACGAGCCCGGCGGCCCAGCGGCCACGGAGCTCGCGAACCGCGGGAGTCCCCGGGTGCCCGGTCGATGCGATCGCGCCGTCGGCAGGCACGAATCTGCTCCAGGCGAGCCAGAGCATCGCGAGGTAGAGGGCGAGATTGAGCGCTCGGAGCCCCCGCGGACCGAGCAGGCCGTAGACCGGGGCGGCGACGAGGGGATAGAGGAAGGGGCGGCCGTAGACCAGGGCCGGGGCTGCCGCCGGGACGCCGGGAGCGTCTCCGGCCCCGGCCGTCACCGAGACGAGCGCCACGCCGCGGGGGCCGGAGCTCCAGGTCTGATAGCCGCGAGCCAGGTCCTCCCGGTCGAAGCGGAGGTCGCCGTCGTGCCACAAGCTCCCTGCAGCCAGCAGGTGCGTGGCCTCGTCGCCGAGCGGGGCATCCGGCAGCGGCAGCGCGAAGGCCGCGGCGAGGAGCAGCAGCGCCGCCGGGGCGAGCAGGTGGCGTGGGCGTTCCATCGGTGGGGTCGCAGGGGAGGCCGAGCGACTCTACCAGGCCCGATCGACGACCAGGCCGTATCATCGAGCGCCGTGGCCGGTCCCCGCCCCTCCCACCCGACCGTCGCCGTCGATCTCCGCGCCCTGGTTCCCGAGGCGACCGGTATCGGCGTATACACCCGGGAGCTGCTCCGCGGCCTCGCCGGGCGCGGCGGCTTCTCCTACCTGGGATTGGCCCACCGGGAGCCCCGGGGAGCGATCGACCTCGCCGCCCTCGGGGTCCGGCTCGAGCACCAGCCCTCTCCCCTCGGTGTCCTCTGGCAGCAGCTCAGCCTCCCCCGGCGGCTGGCCCGGGGCAGGGACCGAGGCGAGATCGATCTGCTCTGGTCGCCGCTTCAAACCCTGCCGGCGCGCTGCCCGGTACCGGCGGTGGTGACGGTCCACGACCTCACGGTGCTGCTCATGCCGGAGGCCCACCGGAGCAAGGTCCGCTGGAGCCAGGTGCCGTTTCTCGAGCGCTCGCTCGTCGCGGCGCGGCGGGTGGTGGCGGTTTCGGCGGCCACCGCGAACGACCTCCGCTTCCACTTCCCCGAGGCCTTCCGCGACCCGGCGAAGCTGCGGGTCATCCACCACGGAGTGGCCCCGGTCTTCCGCCCGGCCGTCGCGGACGAACGCGAGTCGATCCGCCGCGAGCTCGGATTCCCCCGGGGGTACCTCCTCTACGCCGGAACGCTCGAGCCGAGAAAGAACGTAGAAGGCGTGCTCGAAGCCTGGCTCGCCCTGCGGAGCTCCGACCCGGCGGCTCCAGCCCTGGTCCTCGCCGGCGGCTATGGCTGGCGCTCGCGGCCGCTGATGCGGCGGATCGAAGCGGTCGTTCGCGCCGACGTCGCCGCCGGCCGGGAGCGGAGCCTCGCCGTCCTCGGCCGTGTCGCGGAAGGCGAGCTCGCCCGCCTCTACCGCGCCGCCACCGTCTTCGTCTACCCCTCCTTCTACGAAGGCTTCGGCATGCCGGTCGCCGAAGCCATGGCCTCCGGCGTGCCGGTCATCACCTCCGACCGCTCGAGCCTCCCCGAGGTAGCCGGCGAAGCCGCCCTCCAAGTCCGCCCCGAAGACCCGGCGCAGGTCCTGGGCGCCCTCGTCAAGCTCCTCGCCAACCCAGCCCTCGCCCAGGACCTGGCCCAGAAAGGCCTCGAGCGCGCCCGCACCTTCCGTTGGGAGAAGGCGGCAACGGAGATGGAAGAGGTGTTCCGCGAAGCCCTGGAGTGAAGCGAAGGCAACGCAAGCCGCTGAGCCATTTCCTCGTTCTCCCCCGACGTCTCGGCTAGAGCGGGCGGGGGGAGAGCGCCGAGCGGGCAGGGGACAGCGCCGAGTGGGCGGGGGCACAGCGCCGAGCGAGGAGGGGCGGGGGGCACCGCGCCGAGCGAGGAGGGGCGGGGGAACAGCGCCGAGCGGGGAGGGGCGGGGGCCGCGGGTCCGGGTGGCGTCAGCGGCCGCGCTCCCGGTGCCGGCCGCCGACCACCAGCGCTGGCGCGCGGCCGATGCCGAGATGCGCGAGGATCGCCGTTCCACCACGGACGCGCATCGTCCGCCCGAACCCGCGGCCCCCGCCCCTCCCCCCACCACCGTCAACAACCCCCTCACCCTGACCCTCTCCCCCGGTCCGGGGGCGAGGGCACCACCTAACCACCCACACCAACAGAACCCAGCCACCTGGCTCCGGGCGGGGGCAGAGCGCCGAGCGGGGAGGGGCGGGGGCGAGGGCACCACCTTCCCACACCGACAGAATCCAGCCACCTGGCCCCGGGGGCGAGAGCACCCCCTCCCACCCCTCAGCTACAATTCCGACACCCCGACCGGCACTCGCCGGAGGTCACCTCACTTGCCCTACACGATCGGCATCGACGCCCGCAAGCTCCAAGACTTCGGCATCGGCACCTACATCCGCAACTTGATCGCCGGGCTCGCCCAGATCGACCGGGAGAACCACTACGTCCTCCTGACCGGCGTCCAGGGCCGGGAAGCTCTCAGGGACCTCCCCGACAACTTCAAGGTCGTCCTCGAGCGCTCTCCGGTCTACTCCGCTCGCGAGCTCGTCGCCCTCTCCTGGCGCCTCTTCCGCCTCCGGCTCGACCTCTACCACGCCACGCACTACGTCCTGCCCGTCGCCACACCGTCGCGGGTCGTCGTCACCATCCACGACATCATCCACCTCCTCTACCCCCAGTTACTCCCCAACCGACTCGCCCTCTTCTACGCCCAACGGATGATGCGCCGCAGCCTCGCGCGAGCCGACCGGGTGATCGCCGTCTCCGAGAACACCCGCGCCGACCTGATGGAGTACTTCGCCGTCGACGGCGCCGGCATCGAGGTGGTCTACAACGGCGTCGACGACAGCTTCCGCCAGAAGCTCTCGGAGGAGGCTCTGGACCGCTGGGTCCGCCAGCTCGGCATCCGCCGGCCTTACCTGCTGTTCGTCGGCAACCCCAAGCCCCACAAGAACCTCGACCGGGTGATCCGGGCTTACGCCCGGGCGCACGAGCTCGCCGACTTCGACGCCCCGTTGGTCTGCGTGGGCGACCGGACCGCCGCCC
The DNA here is from genome assembly GCA_035513375.1 of Thermoanaerobaculia bacterium. GTDB lineage: Bacteria > Acidobacteriota > Thermoanaerobaculia > Multivoradales > DATKCC01 > DATKCC01. The sequence continues at coordinate 4,137 of DATKCC010000093.1, forward strand.
AGTTCAAGCTCCGCCAGCGAGCCGAGCAGCTCGGGGTCGGCGAGAAGGTGCGGCTCCTCGGCCACGTCGCGCAGGAGGCTCTGCCCGCCCTTTACCAGGGGGCGACCCTGTTCCTCTACCCGACTCTCTACGAGGGCTTCGGGCTGCCGGTCGTCGAGGCTATGGCCTCGGGCACGCCGGTGCTCACCTCCAATACGTCGGCGCTCAAGGAGATCGCCGGCGGCTACGCCCACCTGGTGGACCCGCTCGACACCGAGCGGATGGCCAAGGCGATCGCGCGCCTCATAACCGACGACGCCTACCGGGCGAGCCTCGCCGAGAAGGGGCTCGCCCGCTCCCGGGACTTCCGCTGGAGCACGGCGGCCGAGCGCACGCGGGACGTCTACCTCGAGGTGCTCCGGACCATGGGGCCCCCGGGGCTGCGGCGGCACCGCGACCCGGGCGGGACGGGGTGAGGACGTGACGCCGCCCGCAACCGGCCTGGCCGGCCTCCGCGTCGCCCTGGTCCACGACTGGCTGACCGGGATGCGCGGCGGCGAGAAGGTGCTCGAGGCCATCGCCGGAGCCTTCCCCGAAGCCCCGATCTTCACCCTGTTCCACTTCCCCGGGAGTGTCAGCCCGGCGATCGAGGCTCATCCCGTCGTACCCAGCTTCCTCCAACGCCTGCCCGGGGTGCGGCTCCACTACCGGCGCTACCTACCGTTGTTCCCGGTGGCGATCGAGGACTTCGATCTCTCGGGCTACGACCTGGTGGTCTCGACCAGCCACTGCGTGGCTAAAGGGGCGATCCCGGCGCCCGGTGCGAAGCACCTGTGCTACTGCCACACCCCGATGCGCTACGCGTGGGACCAGGAGCACGCCTATTTCCCTCGCCGGCGGGGGGCGGGCGCCCGCCTGCGCGGCCTGGTGCTGTCGGCGCTCCGGACCTGGGACGCCGCCTCCGCCCCGCGGGTGGACCGGTTCGCCGCCAACTCCCGGTTCGTCGCCGAGCGCATCCGGCGCTATTACGGGCGCGAGGCCGTCGTCCTGCCGCCGCCGGTGGACACGGAGTTCTTCACCCCGGCCGCGCCAGGCTCACGCGACGCCTATGCTCTCGCCGTCTCCGCCCCGGCGCCCTACAAGCGTCTCGATCTCGCCATCCAGGCCTGCGAGCAAGCGGGGATCCCTCTGATCATCGTCGGCGACGGGCCGGGGCTCTCGCGCCTGCGCCGGACTGCAGGCTCAGGCGTCGATCTCCGCGGGCGGGTCGAGGGGCCGGAGCTCCGGGAGCTCTACCGGGGCGCCATCTGCCTGGTCCAGCCTGGGATCGAGGACTTCGGCATCGCCCCGGTCGAGGCCCTGGCCTGCGGGACGCCGGTCGTGGCGCTGGGGCGCGGCGGCGTGCTCGACATCGTCGACGACGGTGTCCACGGCGTCCTCGCCGCCCCCGCCGGCGACGACCGCGGACGGGTCCGGGCGCTCGCCGCGGCGATTGACAAAGCTCGTGGAATCCGGTTCAATTCCTCGGAGTTACGTCTCCGAGCCGAGGGCTTTTCGCTCGATCGATTCCGGGAGGCGTTCCTCGCCCTCGTCGACGATCTGCTCTCCCGCGCGCCCGGGAGGGAGGGAGCCGGCCCTTGATCCGACAGCGCCACAAGTCCATCGCCACGATCTACCTGGTGAGCGACCTGCTCGCCACCGTGGCGGCGTTCTTCGGCGCCTGGGTCCTGCGCTTCGAGCTCGACGTCATCCCGCTCGTCTTCCCGCTCAAGGAGGACGTGCCGGAGCTCCGGCGGTACCTGGAGCTGCTGCCGTTCGTGCTGTTGCTCTGGCCGATGGTGCTCTACTTCCACGGCCTCTACCAGAACCGCCGCGGCCGCAGCCGGGTGGACGAGGCGATCACGGTCCTGGTGGCGGTGATCCTGGCCTCGGTCCTGCTCTCGGTGGTGGTGGCGTGGTACCGGCCACCGCGGATGCCGGGCTCGACCGAGTACTTCACCTACAGCCGCGCCTTCCTCGCCCTGTTCGCGGCGCTCGACCTGGCGCTGGTGGTCTTCGCCCGCAATGCGATCCGGGTCTTCCTGCAGCGGCTCCGGCTCGCCGGCCACAACATCCAGCGCATTCTGGTCGTCGGCGCGGGGGCGCTCGGCCGGGAGATCACGCAGAAGATCCTCGCCCACCGGGAGCTCGGGTTCGAGGTCACCGGCTTCGTCGACGACGACCCGGGCAAGCAGGGGGTGAGCTTTCACGGCGTGCCGGTGCTCGGAGCCACCAGGGAGATCGAGGCGATCCTCCAGGAGCGCGACATCCACCAGGTGTTCGTGGCCCTGCCGCTCGAAGCCCACCGGAAGATGCTCCGCATCCTCCAGGTGGTCAGCCGGGAGTGCGTGGAGGTCAAGCTGGTGCCGGACATCCTCCAGTACGCAACCCTGAACGCGTCGCTCGAGGATGTTGACGGCACCCCGGTGATCAACCTCTCCCAGGTCCCGCTCCAGGGCTGGAGCAGCCTGGTCAAGCGAGGGATGGACGTCGCCATCTCGGTCGTGGCCCTGGCCGGCCTGGCGCCGTTCCTGCCGGTGATGGCGACCATGGTCTGGCTCGAGGACCGGGGGCCGATCTTCTACCGCCAGGAGCGCATGGGGCTCGACGGCAAGCGCTTCATGATCCTCAAGCTCCGGTCGATGCGGATCGACGCCGAGTCCTCGACCGGCCCGGTATGGGCGACCAAGGACGACCCGCGCCGCACCCGCGTGGGCCAGCTCCTCCGGCGCTGGTCGCTCGACGAGCTGCCGCAGCTCTGGAACGTGCTCAGGGGCGAGATGTCGTTGATCGGACCCCGCCCGGAGCGCCCGGCCTTCGTCCAAGAGTTCAAGCACAAGATCCCGCAGTACATGCTGCGCCACCGCGTGAAATCGGGCATCACCGGCTGGGCCCAGGTCCACGGTTGGCGGGGGAACACCTCGATCAAGAAGCGCATCCAGTACGACCTCTACTACATCGAGAACTGGTCGCTGAAGCTCGACTTCAAGATC
>DATKCC010000094.1:0-2154 GCA_035513375.1 Thermoanaerobaculia bacterium
GGTGGGCGAGGGCCTCGGCGCCCACACCTTGGACCTCCACCGTCGCGAGGCCGCAGGAGAATCGCGGGTCGAGGCTGGTGTGGAGCCGCACGCGGTCGTGCTCGAGCAGGCGCTCGGCCCAGCGGCGGGTCAAGTAGCGCAGCCGGGCTGCCTTGCGCTCCGGCCCGAGCCCCAGGTGGAAGGTCAGGGCCTCGGCGATCGCCAGGTAGTTGGCCGCCGGGTGGGTGCCGATCTCCTCGAACTTTCGGATGTCGCCCGAGAGCTTCGCGGGCGGCGCGGTCAGGGGCCAGAGGCCGGCGATCCGGTCGCGGCGAACGTAGAGCAGCCCGGTGCCGTGGGGCGCGAACAGCCACTTGTGGAGGCTGGTCGCGTAGTAGTCGCAGTCGAGCTCGCCGGCGGTGAACGGGAAGTGGGCGAAACCGTGGGCACCGTCGACCACCACCGGGATCCCGCGGCGCCGTCCCAGGGCCGCCACCTCCCGGACCGGCAGGATCTGTCCGGTCAGGTTGACCATGTGGCAGAGCAGGATCAGCCGGGTCCGCTCGGTCACCCCCGCCTCGAAGCGGCGGACTACCTCGGCCGGATCCTCGGCCGGGACAGGGATCGAGATCTGGCGCAGGACCACCCCCTCCCGGGCCGAGCGCTGCCTGAAGGTGTCGATCATCCGGGGGTAGTCCTGCGTCGAGGTCAACACCTCGTCCCCAGGCTCGAGGTCGAAGCCGCACTGGCAGATCTGCAGGCCCTCGGAGGCGTTGCGGGTCAGTGCGACCTCCTCGGGGTCGCAGCCGAGGAAGCGGGCGAGGCGCCGGCGGACCGGCTCGCGTTGGGGCTCGAGCACCTGCCACATGGTGTAGGGCGGCGCCTGGTTCGAATAGTCGAGGTGGCGCTTCATCGCCTCCTGGACCACGGCGGGCGACGGCGAGACGCCGCCGTTGTTCAAGTTGATCAGGGAGCGGTCGACGGTGAAGGCCTGCTGCGCCTCGCGCCAGTAGTCCTCGTCGGCGGCGACCTCTGCGGGCGCGCCGGGATGTGCGGCGAGCGCTTCGACGACGGCGAGCGCCCGGGACGGCCGCAGGGCGGCGGAAGCGGCGACGGCGGGGGCCGCCAGCGCCCCCAGGAACCGGCGGCGATCGAGCATGCACCCGAGTCTAATCCAGCAGCTCGCGGATCTTCCGCGTCAACGACTCCTGGCTGAACGGCTTCTGGAGGAAGGCGGTGCCGACCGGGAGCTCGCCGTGGAGGACGATCGAATCGCCCGGATAGCCCGAGATGTAGAGCAGGCGGGCGTCCGGGAGGACCTGGCCGATCCGCTCCCCCAGCTCCGGCCCGCGCATGTCCGGCATCACCACGTCGCTGATCACCAGGTCGATCCCGCCGCCGTGCGCGCACACCGCCAGCGCATCGCGGCCGCTCGCCGCCCGGACCACCGAGTAGCCCTCGAGCTCGAGGATCTGGCCGACCAGGTTGCGAACCGGTTCGTCGTCTTCGACCACCAGGATGGTCTCGCCCAGGCACTTGCCGTTGCGCGCCACCTCGGCCGCCGGCTCCGGCGCGCTCTCCCCGACGACCCACGGCAGGTAGACCGTGAAGGTCGTGCCCACGCCAGGCTCGCTCGCGCCGAAGATGTAGCCTCCGCTCTGCTTGACGATGCCATAGGCGGTGGAGAGCCCCAGGCCGGTGCCCTTGCCCTGCTCCTTGGTGGTGAAGAAGGGCTCGAAGGCGCGCGCGAGCACCTCCGGGTCCATACCCTCGCCCGTGTCGGTGACCGAGAGCATCGCGTAGGGCCCCGGCTCGACCGCTACGTACTGCGACAATGAGCCCCGGTCGAGCTCGACCCGGGCCGTCTCGAGCACCAGCTCGCCGCCCCGGGGCATGGCGTCGCGGGCATTGATCGCCAGGTCGAGGATCACCTGCTCGAGCTGGCCGCGGTCGGCCCTGCCCGCGACCGGACCCGGCGCCAGGCGGGTCTCCAGCCGGACATCCTCACCGAGGAGGCGCCCGAGGATCTCCACGGTACCCATGACCACCTCGTTCAAGTCGAGGGCCGTCATCCGCATCACCTGGCTCCGACTGAAGGCGAGGAGCTGCCGGGTGAGGGCCGCCGCCCGGTCGCCGGCGCGGCGGATCTCCTCGAGCTCGCGCCGCTCGGCCGCC
>DATKCC010000095.1:0-3920 GCA_035513375.1 Thermoanaerobaculia bacterium
TCGAGCTCCTCGATCATCTCCTCGACCACCCGGAACCCGCCGCGCCAGAAGGCCGGATCGCGCATGTCGATCCCGGCCTCCTCCAGGATCTCCTCCGGCCGCGCCGCCCCGCCGTGGGCGAGGAGCCGCAGATAGGCCGGCTTGAACGCCTCTCCGTCGCGCTGGTAGCGGCGATAGAGGGCGAGGACCAGGAGCTGGCCGAAGCTGTAGGCATAACAGTAGAAGGGCGTGTGGTAGAGATGCGGGATCGACAGCCACTCGTAGCGCAGCTCGTCGGAGAGCTCGACCGCGTCGCCGAACTGCTCGGTAAGGCTCTCGAGGTAGAGCCCCTCGAGCTCGTCGGTCGAGCGCCCCGCCCGGATCGCCTCATGGGCCGTCTGCTCGAAGAGCACGAAGTAGCTCTGCCGCAGGACCGTGGCATAGATGTCGTCCACCTGCTTGATCAGCAGCTCGCGCCGGGCGAGCGGGTCCTGCTCGCGTTCGAGCAGGCGCTCGATCACCAGGATCTCTCCGAACACCGAAGCGGTCTCGGCCAGCGGCAGCGAGGCCTGCTGGGTGAGCACCGAGTGCCCGGAGGCCAGCATGCTGTGGACGGCGTGGCCGAGCTCGTGGGCGAGGGTCGCCACGTCCCGCAGCCGGCCGGTGTAGTTGACCAGCACCCAAGGGGTCAGGTGGGGTAGCACCGTCGAGCACATCGCCCCGCCCGCCTTGCCCTTGCGCACCTCCGCATCGACGTGCTCCTCGGCGAACACCCGCTCGGCGAGCTCGGCGAAGCGGGGGTGGAACTCGCCGAAGGTGTCGAGGACCAGGCGGACCGCCTCGCCGTAAGGGATCTCCCGGTCCGAGTCGCCGACCGGGGCGTAGAGGTCGTAGCGCCGCAGCCGGTCGAGCCCGAGCCACCGGGCCTTGAGGCCGAAGTAACGCTGGAACAGGCCCCGGTGGTCACGGCACACCGCGAGCAGCGTCTCCACCGCCTCGTCGGGCACGTCATTGGCGAGGTTGCGGGCGGCGATCGGGCCGCTCATCCCGCGCAGCTCGACGTTCTCGGCGAACCAGTCCCGGGCGCGGTGGACATAGATCTGGCCGAGCACGGTCGCCTCGCCGGCGTACACCCGGTAGAGCTCGCGGTAGGCCCCGGCCCGGACTTCGGGGTCGGCGTCGTAGGCGTAGCGGACGAGCTCGTCGCGGGTGAGCGTACGGACCTCGCCCGCGACCTCCAGCCGGAACTCCAGCCGGTTGGTGAGCATCGAGTAGAGCGTCAGCAGGGCGTTGACGCCGTTGGAGTCCTTGACGTTGATGAGCTGCTCGCTGCGCTCGTCGAGGGTGAAGGGGGCGAAGCGCCGGAGCTCCGCCAGGTAGTGGCGCTCGTCGGGGTGGGTTGCGCGCGATGGCAGGAGCCGGTCCGCTGTCTCCTCGGGGAGCGAGCGCCACCACAGGGTGAAGAACAGCAGCCGGTTGTGGAGCGCAGTCAGGAACTCCTCGACCCGGGTCCGGAGGGCCAGGGCGGCGCGGGACTGGGTGTCCGCGGAGAAGGCGAGCGAGGCGTAGCCCGAGAGAAGCCAGGCGGCCTCGACGATCGACTCGTACTCCCGGAGGATCTCGAGCACGCGGGCCTGGGCGATCTCGGCCTGGAGCTCGTCGCGGCGCCGCTCGAAGCCGGCGACGGAGCGCTCGAGCGCGGCGAAGCGCTCGGCGAGGGTCTCCTCCCGCGTGTCCGGGAGCAGCTCTGAGAGGCTCCAGGAGGCGGCGCGGTAGTCGGCGAGCTGAGGCGTGGGCGCGTCGGTGACGGTCATGACGTGATGCGTGCGAAGAGTGGGCCGGTGAGTTGGAGCGGGCAGCGCCCCGGCGGAACGGCGCGGCGAGTCTATCGCGGCGGCGCCAGCGCACCAACCCGCCCCCTGTCCCGAAAATGCCGCTTCACCTTACCGATGATCAGTAGATGGGGTGTCACTTTCTTCGGGCGACTTGGGGCGGGTACGGAGCACGTGCGCTCCGCCGGCGCGGGGAGCGGCACCGCACCCGGCCAGGTGACCCCGAGATTCGTCTGAGCGACAATACCGAAGGTACGAAAGGAGACCGATCATGAAGACCCGTTCCGTCCCGCGCAGCCTCGCCGTCGTCGTTCTCATGTTGACCCTGGCCGCCGCCTCGGCCCCCGCCGCCTGGGCCCTGCCGGCACCCCCCACCGGCTCCCACGCGCCCGCCTGGGACCTCGGCTCGCTGTTCGAGTGGATTCAGGGGGTCCTTGGTGGGTGGTTCGATGGGGGTGGAGGGGAGGAGAAGGAAGGTCAGCTCCAGAGCCTGTTCGAGCGGGATGCCGCGGCGATGGAGCCGGATGGCGCCAAGGGGCTCTCCGGTGGCGATCCTGCAACCTCGGAGCCTACCTTCGACGATTCCGGCTCGTGGTGAGGCTGCCCGGGTCGAGGAGGCCCAAGATCCTCCGCTGACGGCCGCTGGGCGGCCCGATGGCAGGTGCCGAGGTTACTTCCTGCGCCAGGTCAGGCCTGGGTTGCAGAAAGTTACGTTTGGGACTTGTGCTGCCCGGAAAAAAGCCGTAGAGTTACAGCAGATGATGACGGTATGGCCTTGCGGCCGTGGGCAAGGAGCGTTCTGATGGCGCAGAAGCACCTCGATCCCCGGCTGCTCGAGCGGCTCCTCCAGGGGCAGATTTCTCCCGCCGAGGTCAGGGAGCTTGCGTGGCATATGGTGGAAATATGCCCGGACTGCGCCCAGACGGTTGAGCTGGACTGGGCGACGGCTTCTGACCTCGGTGCTGAGTCTCTCCAGACTTCCGCACCGCATCGAGCAGGCGTGCGTCCAGACGCCGAGGAAGCGGGGATCTCTTTCAGCAGGGTCCGCGAGCGGCTCCAGGAGACGATGGTCATACTGTACAAGGAGCGCGAGGCCGCCCCGGCTCTGCTGAAGGAGCTCGAGGGGCATCCTGTAGAGCGACAGCGAATTCTGATCCATAACAAGCCGCGTTTCCGCACCCTTCCGGTCGCCGAGCTCCTGCTCGAGGAGGCATGGAGTCTGGGTTTCGAGGAGCCTGGTCCCGCCGAGACCCTCGCCGGGCTCGCCACCGAAATCCTGGACTCGATGGGGCCGACGCCGTTCGGGGAGGAGCTCTTGAACGACCTCCGTGCTCGCTCTTGGGCTTACCGCGGAAACTTCCGCCGGATCGCTTCCGACTATCGAGGTGCCGAGGAGGCGTTCCAACGGGCTGTCGCCTATCAAGGGACGGGCACCGGCGACCTCCTCGAGCAGGCCCGCCTCTATGGTCTGCGTTCGACCCTCTGCCGTGCGCGCTCGCGGTTGGCAGAGGCCCGCCACCTCTTGCAGAAAGCCATCCAGATCTACCTCGCAATCGAAGAGACTCACCTGGCTGGGCGGTCCATGATCGAGCTGGGGGTCGTTTCGATGCGCGAAGAACGGCACGAAGATGCGATCCAGCTCCTAGAGCGGGGTGTCGGGATGGTTGACGCCGACGGGGAGCCCCGCCTCTTGCTCGTCGCGCACTACAACATTGTGCTCTGCTTGATGAAGCAGGGGCGCTTCGATGACGCGATGTCGAACCTGCCAAACGTGCGACGCCTTACCGTGGAACGGGCCAGCCGCTTCGACCTCCTACGCTTACGCTGGCTCGAGGGCAACATTCTTCTTGGGCTGGGCCACGAGGCGAGGGCTGAAGCGGCGTACCTGGAAGTGCGAAAGGAAGCCGCCGAACAGGCCGCCGCCTTCGAGCTGGCCTCTGTGAGCCTCGATCTGGCGGCGCTCTACCTCCGCCAGGGTCGGCACGCGCAGATCAAGCAGCTCGCGGTCGAGATGCTGCCGATCTTCCAGAGCCGCGACCTCCACCAGGAGGCGATCGCCGCGCTGCTGCTGTTCCGGCGGGCGGTGGAGATGGAGAACCTCACCTTGCG
>DATKCC010000096.1:0-2408 GCA_035513375.1 Thermoanaerobaculia bacterium
AGGGCCGTGACCTCGACCGTTCCCGGGCCGGCGCCCGCGGCTCCCGGCGCGGTGTCGTACAGCTTGACCCGCAGGTTGCCGTGGACCAACGCCCACACCGGGGTGACCTCGATCCGCGGGTCGAAACGCTCCCCGGCGAGCCGCAAGGCCTCGAGCACCGCCGAGAGGAGCGGCCCATCGCCGCCGGCGTAGGCGACCGGGTAGCGATTGCGGACGATCCGGGATTCCTGGCCGGGGACCCGGAGGTCGGTCTCCAGGAGGCGCCGGAGCTCCGGCGCTTCCGCGATGGCGAGGAAGTTCGGGTCGGTCCGGGCCGCCAGGCGGTAGGCCTCGTCGAGCTCGATCGCCCGGCGCAAGGACTCGACCGCGAGCCCGGCGAAGCCTTGCCCGGCGTAGTTGGTGGCGACCAGGTAGTGGGCCTCGGCGGCGGCGCCGGCTGCCTCCAGAGCGCCCGCAGCCTTGAGATAACGCTCGAAGTGCCCGGTCGCCTCCTCGAGCCGGCCGAGCAGGAGGAGCACCGCCCCGAGATTCAGATGGTTGTCCGGTGCCGCCAGGTCGAGCCCGCGCGCCCGCTCCAGGGCCTCGAGAGCGGCCTCGTAGCGCTCCTCGGCGATGTCGAGGCCGGCCCGATTGAGCCAGGCCTGGCGCAGGGTGGGGTCGGAAGCGAGGGCCCGCTCGAGGTCCGCGCGGCCTTCCTCGCTCAGCCCCTCCATGAACCGGGCGGTCGAGCGCAGCAGCAGCGCCTCGGCGTGATCCGGGTCCTTGCGCAGGACCGGCGCGAGCTCCTCGGCCGCCGCGACCGGCCGCCCCTCGTCGAGCAGCCGCCGGGCGCGGGCCAGGCGCTCGTCGGACGCGGCGAGGGGGAGTGCGAGGAGGAGGACGCCTGCGGGCCAGATGCGAAGAGTACGACGCAGCATCGGAAGGGCAAATCTACCGCAAACGAGAGGCCGGTAGTAGGGGAGGAGCTCGCCTCCTCCCGGGGCGGCGGCGGCCTATCGTCGGTGGTGGTCACCGACGGTACAATTCCCGAGATGCCCGAAACCGCCGCTCCCCCGACGCCGCTCGAGATCGCCGAGAACCTGCGCCAGCGGGTGATCGGCCAGGAGGAGGCAGTGCGGGAGATGTCGGTGGCGCTGGCCAAGCACCTCGCCGGGCTCGCCACCGGCAACATCCTGATGATCGGCTCGTCGGGCACCGGCAAGACCACCCTGATGCGGGCGGTCGAGTCCTTCCTCGAGGGCCGGCCCGAGCTCGCGGAGCGCTCGACCGTCGTCCGGCTCCACGCCAACGTCCTCGCCGAGGAGGCGCGCCGCGGACGGCCCGGCCAGGCGGTCCTCGACCGCCTCCTCGAGCGGGCTCGGGAGAAGCTCGGACCGGCGGAGGTCGAGCGCCGCGGCGTTGGCGCGGTCCTCGAGCGGGCCGCCACCGGCCTGGTGTTCGTCGACGAGGTCGACAAGATCCGGTCCCACGTCGGCGGTAGCCCGAACGTCGAGGGCATCCGCTCCCAGGAGGCGCTCCTCACGCTGATCGAGAACGAGGCGGTGCCGGTCGAGCTCCCGGACTGGGCCGGGGGCGCCACCACGACCTTCGATTCGAGCGCCCTCCTCTTCGTCTGCGCCGGCGCCTTCGAGGGGCTCTGGGACGCGGTCTACGACCGGGTCACGATCGGTCGCGACCGGGGCTCGCTCCAGCCGGTGACAGTGGTCGAGAGCGGCGAGGTCCACCAGCGCCAGGAGTTCGCCCTGCGCAACTGGCTGCGCCACGAGGACCTGTTCGACTACGGCTTGACGCCCCAGTTCCTGTCGCGGTTCGACGCCGTGGTGATGCTCGAGGACCTGAGCGTCGACGACCTCGTCCGGATCTTCCTCGAGAGCCCCGATTCGGGCTTCCGCCAGAGCCGGGCCTTCTTCGAGTCGCGCGGCCTGCGGCTCACCCTGTCGCCGGCCGCGGTGCGGCGGATCGCAATCGAGGCCGCCCGCCACCCGCGCCTGGGGGCCCGGGCGCTGCGGGAGGTCTTCCGCCGGGTAGTCCGCGACCGCGAGTACGACCCGCAAGCCGGGGCGGGCTCGGCCGGCTCGGAGGGAGCGATCCTGATCGACGAGGCCGAGATCGAGGCGGCGCTGGAGCGCGGAAGCCGGCCGTAGGGGGGGGGTCGCCGCGGTCCATTGGATCGCCTCCGGACCCCGAAAGAGGACCCGGTCGGGTCACCGGACCGAAGGGTAGACTGGGGGCTCGCGCCAGGGCCGGGGCGCCGCGGTCTCCGGCCGAGGACGGTGAGAGAGGAGCCTGGATGAGCGAGCTCGACGAAGTACGGCTGGAGCGCACTGAAGGGGATCCCGGGGAAGCACCGCCGGGGCGGCGGCCCTCCCTGGGCTGGCTGATGGTGCTCCTCCTGGTGCTCGCTGCCG
>DATKCC010000097.1:0-7095 GCA_035513375.1 Thermoanaerobaculia bacterium
CGACCCCGGCCAGGGCCGCGTGCGCTCGCTCCCCCGGCCGCCCCAGGCCCCGGACGTCTTCGTCACCCGCCTCCACCTGCGCTACGACCGCGACCACTTCCCCGAGGACCTCCTCTTCCAGGAGACCGGCGACCGCACCAACTTCCAGGGCCGCTACGTGATGCGCCACCCCTGGACCGGCTCGGACGAGTGCAGGCAGGCCGACGACTACCGGCGCGACCTCGGCGAGCGCCGCGAGCGCCGGGCCCACGACCTGGCCGAGCTCACCGGCTGGGACCTCGCCGACATCCGCAAGAAGATGAGGCTCGGTGCCAAGCCGGCCGAGAAGGCGCCCTGGTGGGAGCGGCTTTGGCCGCAGGGGTGGTGAGGCCCGTTGGAAAAGCTATCCGGCGGGCCTCCGAAGGGGCCACGAGCCGACGGCAAGCGCGACCTGCAATTGCCCCAGTATCGAGGTCGCAGCTCTTAGGCCAAGTCCACTTGGGGAAAACGGAGGCTCAACGGCGACTGATGCTTTGCTCCCCGGTAGCCTTAGAATTGACGCCGCCGATGAATGCCTGAGCAGAGGAAAATACGGCAAGCTGACTATGCCGTTACGGGAGAAAGCCTTGGCGATCGAAGAGACCCGTCAGGTCGGTGCTTCCAGGAGTCGCTCCTTCGAGCCGGTAGTAGTTGACCTTGCCAGAACTGAGCTGCTCAATCCACACCTCGACGGTGGAGGTCGTCGTGCGTACGATGTTTGGCCAGAGGCGGCCATTTGGTTTGGGTCCGACGATTCTGAGGAACACCTCAGACCGGCCAAGGACCGCGCCGCTCAGGCAGGCGGTTTCCTCGAAGCAGGCTATCTCCATGTGCGTGGGAAGTTCATTACCCTCTGTGTCAGTGAGTCGGACCTGAAAGCGGAAGTCCGGGAATTCAGGAGATTCCACAACCAACCCCGGTCGGAGACCCAAAGCCCTTGCCTGGCCTTCAGCCCTTAGGGGGCCTGATGAGGTCGAGATCCCCGCGGGAAGGAATCCCTCGCGGTCGAATAGTCCCGGGAGATCGCCTGAGCCGGGCGATGTGCCTTCCAGCCGATAGCGCCGGACGTTTCCGGTGCTGATTTGTTCAATTTCAATTTCGATGGGAGATGTGCTGAACTTCACCAGCGTCGGCCACAGCCGCCCATTCGGCTTGGGTCCGACGATCCGAAGCAGAGTCTCAGCTCGTCCCGGCACTGCCCCGTGAACGCACACCGTCTCAGGAATGCAGTGGTCCACAGAGCCTCCCCGAAGCCGAGGGCCCGGCCCGGTGTCGATGAAGACCCGGAATCGGAAATCGGCAACTTCGGGACTCGTGATCGCGGGGTCTGCCAGAGTAGCGACGAGCTGAGGTCCAGTGAGATACATAACTCGTTCCTCGCCAGCCACGGTGACGCTCGAGATGGCCAGTGAAGGCCCTTGCCAGATGTGACGCGGTGTGGCTAGCGCGCCGGTCCTTGGGTCCCGATCGTACTCGGTGACTATTGATCCAGTCAGGCCGCTGTTGACCCCATAACCTCGGTGGCCGTCGGGAGAGAGGTAGAATGAGGGGCTGAACCCGTAACAGGCTTTGAACGAGAGCAACCCGCCGGCCTCCTCGCGGGTGAAATGGTTCACTCCACCAAAGAAGCCTATCGCTACGTAGACGTGAAGGCCGTCTCGACTCACCGCCACGCAGCCGGCGTCCGCCATCTCGTAACAGCCCTCACCCACGATCTCCTGGTCAAGCTCGATTCTTCCCGTCGTGCGGTCTCGTAGGAAGACGGCGAGAGCGCCGACCAGGGAGGCAGTAGTGACGTAAAGCGCACCACCATCCTGGCTCAACACCATGCCGTCCCTCTCGTAGGGCCCTCCTGTTGGAACCACGACTTCCTGGACTACCCTCAGGTCTCCCGACTCTCCGAGATGTCGAAGGACAGTGACACTCTCTTCCGAGCTCCGTGCGTAGAGAAAGCGCCCATCCGCGCTCATCACAAGGGCTCCGCCCCCGATTCCTTCCTGAGCCAATTGGTCGATTGCCCCATTTTCCGGATCACGAAGGAAGGAAACGATCTCCTCGTCGGTTCCTATGAAAAGGAAGCCACCATCCGGGCTGAATGCCATATCCCGAATGGCCTCCCGGGTGATGGAGGGAAACTCCAAGACCGGCTCTGGCGCCAGCTCACCACTACCACCGGGGACACGGGACAGGACGATCAGGTCGACTCCGTCTCGCGCCACGTAGAGATGCTCGCCGTCCGGGCTCAGTCGGCTCGCACCGAGCTCACGGATCCACTCGAGCCCACCTTCTCCCTGCAGCACGACCTCCTCGAGATCGAGCGAAGAGCTCCCCCGATCTCGATGAAAGCGACCGAGCGTTCCGTAACCTGTCACGTAAACGAACCGGCCGTCCGGGCTCGGAGCCACGGATTGGCATGCGAGAGGAAATTCGCTGGGAGGCAGCTCGACCCGCTGGATCAGTTCGATTGAGTCGCCGGGCCTCCTCTCGTAAAGGAGGAGCTCGACGTCACGAATGCATTGGTAGATCATTTGATCGTCGGAACTGATGCCGAGGGAAGTGCCGGGGACAGAGATGCCCTCAGCTACGACGACCTTGGGGGTTCGGAGCTCTCCCGTCACCTCGTCGCGAGGGAACACCAGGAGACGGGAGGGTGAGCCTGCCAGGGCGGCATACACTAAGCGCCCATCGTGACTAAGCTCCAGATCGCGAGCAGCGACGAGATCGGCCACCGCCGCGTCTTCGGAGAGCGAGCGGCTCCCCGTAATCTGGCCCGTTGAGGTGTCGCGATCGAAGATTCGAACCGTGTCTGGCGTGCCCGGGGCGAGCTCGAGCCCATAGAGATGCCTGCCGCCAGGGTCAGCTTCCAGATCGAGAAAGCCGAGGTATCCTGCGAAGTCGAGTTCTTGGAGAGGCTCCAACGTCCCGGACGAGGAGTTTCGCGAGAAGACCGTGAGGTGATTCGACCCTGGAAAGCTGTATGAAACAGCATACAGGTTCCTTCCGTCCGGGCTCAAGACCAAAGGAACTCCGAGAGGCGGAGGATCCAGGCGTAAGAGATCGAGATCCACGACTTTCGGGTCGCTGGGGTTGCGAATGTCGATGGCAATCACCGCCAGCGAGAAGAGTTGGTGCCCGAGCTCATTGGTCCAGCCTAGTTGCCCCGAAAGGTAGAGATGGTCCGCGGTTGGAGCGGCGGCAAGATGGTACAGCTTGGTGAGCCCCTGCATCTCGCCAGCGCCTGCCCGTAGAATCGAAGTGTACTGGAGGGCTCCCGTGTCGACCGAGAGCTCGAAAAACGCAAGGCTGTCCTCGCCAAGGACAAAAAGGGTGCTCCCGTCCCTCCTGACCTCGATCGTTGTGGGATTTGAGAGACCTGTCTGGGGAGTCAGGTACTGCTGAACGTCGAGACGCTGCGCGCGGGCTTGGTACGGGGCAGCCAAGGCGGAATACAAGAGCGTGAGCATCCAGCACGAGCGCAACGCTCTACAGAGTGTGGGCCTGCGAGTCCAATTGCAGCGGCTGTACATGAGCTCAAGGATATCACTCGGCTCAAAGCCCGGCAGAGCCATGCCCCGCCGGCAGGCGTGAATTCTCCGAACCGACCCCGCTCACCCCCCCGGCGGCTCGTCCTCGCCGCCGAAGACCCGGTCTAGCCAGCGGCGGACGCGGCCCGGGCGGCCGCGACGGTCGTCGCGGTCGCGGTCCCATCCCCACCACTCGTCGTAGCCGTGGAGCTCGCAGATCTCCTGCGGCACCTGGCCCTCGAGGAAGACCTCGGTGACGGCCGCCGGGCAGTCGTCGGTCGCGAGCTGGCCGCTCGCCGGGTCGATGACCGCCGTGGTCACGCCGGCGGGCATCCGGAAGGTCGAATAGCCGCCGGGCGGACGCACCCGAATGGTGAACCGGGTCCAGATCGGCAGCGCCCCCCGGGCGCCGGACATGCGCGTCCGGGCGTTGTCGTCGTAGCCCACCCAGACGACCGTCGCCCGCTCCGGAGAGTAGCCGGCGAACCAGTTGTCGCGGCGGCCGTTGGTGGTGCCGGTCTTGCCGGCGAGCGGGCCCTGGAGCCCCTGGCTCCGGGCGCCGGCGCCGGTGCCCCGGTCGAGGACCCCCTGGAGGAGCGAGGTGACGAGGTAGGCCGTCTGCGGTGAGAGCGCCGGCTGGGGCTCCGGCAGCGCCAGCCCCTCGAGGCGCCGCCCCTCCCGGTCGAAGACGGTCTCGATCCCGTGGAGCGGCGGGCGGACCCCGCCCCGGGCGAGCGTGGCGTAGACCGCCGAGAGCTCGAGCGGGGTGACCTCGAAGGCGCCCAGGGCGAGCGACGGGACCGGCTCGAGCCGCGCCGCCACACCCATTGCCCGCGCGGTCTCGATCACCCGGTCGAGCCCGGTCTGGAGGGCGAGCCGGGCGGTCGCCACGTTGTAGCTCTCCTCGAGCGCCGTCCGCGCCCGCACCCAGCCGTGGTACTCCTCGTCGTAGTTGTCCGGCGTCCAGGTCTGGGTGGGCAGGGTGACGGTCAGCGGCGCGTCCTCGATCAGCGTCGCCGGCGTCGCCACCCCGGCCTCGAAGGCCGCCGCGTAGACCACCGGCTTGAATGCGCTCCCGGCCTGCCGCCGGGCCAGGGCGACCCGGTCGAATTGGCTCTCGCCGTAGTCCCGGCCGCCGAGGTAGGCGAGGATCCCGCCGCTCGCCGGGTCGACCGACACCAGGGCAGCCTGGAGCGGCCCAGAGGAGCGGTCGTTGCCCTTCTCCCAGCCCCCCTCGAGCAGCGGCAGCCCCCAGGCCACCGCCGCGGCCGCCTCCTTCTGGTCCCGCCAGTCCAGGGTCGAGAGCAGCATGTAGCCGCCGTCGGCGAGATCGGTGACCCCGAAGCGCCGCGCCGCCTCCTCGAGCGCCAGGTCGGCGAAGTAGGGCGCCCGGCGGCGCACCACCGGCTCGGGGCTCGCCCGTACCGGCTCGGCCTGGGCCCGCTCGGCCCGCTCGGCCTCGATCGCCCCGAGCTCGACCATCTGCTCGAGGACCCAATCCCGGCGCCCCCGAGCGCGCTCCGGCTGGCTCACCGGCGAGTAGTTGGCCGGCGAGCGGATGGCGCCGGCCAGGAGCGCCGCCTCGGCGAGCCCGAGCTGGTGGGGGTCCTTGCCGAAGAAGGCGCGGGAAGCGGCACCCACGCCGATCAGGTTGACGCCGTTCGAGCTCCCCAGGTAGATCTCGTTGAGATAGGCCTGGAGGATCGCCCGCTTCGAGTAGCGCAGCTCGAGGAAGACCGCCAGGATCGCCTCCCGGAGCTTCCGCGACCACGTCCGCTCGTGAGTCAGGTAGAGGTTCTTGACCAGTTGCTGGGTGATCGTGCTCCCCCCCTGGGTGACCCCGTCCCCGGTCAGGTTGACCCACGCCGCCCGGGCGATGCCGGGGATCGAGAGGCCCGCATGGCGAAAGAACGCCCGGTCCTCGGCCGCCAGCACCGCCTCGATCAGCTCCTCGGGCAGGTCGTCGACCCGCACCGGCCGGCGCTCCTTGACGTCCGGGCCGTAGTAGCTGGCGACGAGCGGCGGGTCGAGATAGGCGGCCTCGACCTCGCGGCCGCCGAG
Organism: Thermoanaerobaculia bacterium; assembly: GCA_035513375.1. Taxonomy (GTDB): domain Bacteria; phylum Acidobacteriota; class Thermoanaerobaculia; order Multivoradales; family DATKCC01; genus DATKCC01. The sequence continues at coordinate 5,604 of DATKCC010000097.1, forward strand.
CTCGAGGCCGGCGATCCGCCTGCCGCGGAGCTTCAGCACGAGAGGCGCCCCGCCGCCGCGTCCCTGGGGCGTGGGGAAGGACCGTTGGTAGATCGTCAGATCCCCGTCGCCGCTCCGGACAAAGCGCCCCGGCGCCGGGCTCTCCCCCTCGGCGAGCGCGCGGTACCCCTCCCCCTGGAGGTGGCCGACGGCCGATTCGAGGTCCAGGAGCTCCCCCTGGGCGACGATGGGCGACCGGCCGTAGAGGCGCGAGGGCTGCCGCGTCGGCACGTCGTCGAACTGGCCGGAGAGCCGCCAGTAGGGCCACAGGCCCCAGACGACGAGCGCCAGGAACAGGGCCGCGAGGCTGCCGCCGACCCAGAGGATCCAGCGGCGCGTGCGGGGCAGGCGCCAGAGGGCCGCGGCGCGGCCCCGGGCGCGAACCAGGGGCCGGCGGGCGGCGGGTTTCTTGGTGGCGGCCATCGCGAGCTGAGGGGCTCCGGCGCCGAAGGCTGCAAGATCGGCTCCAGCGAGCTCCGTCGGGGAAGCTACGGCCGCTTCAGCATCCTGGGATCGAAGGAGAACGGGACCGGCTTCCCGCCCTTCAGCTTCGGTAGATCGGGATGCAGCAGCCTACCGCTCGCCGGTCGCGGCCTGGAGGGCGGCCCGGGCGGTGGCGTACGCGTGGAGCGACCGGGCGAAGTTGGTGCGGGCCTCGGTGATCGCGAGCTCGGCGTCGTCGAGCTCGAGCTGCGTCGAGAGGCCGTTCTCGAACCGGAGCTGGGCGATCTCGAGCGCCCGCTCGGCGCGGCCGACGGTGCCGCGGGAGGCCTCGACCCACTCCCGAGCCGCCCGCACCGTCAGGAAGGCCTGCTCGACCTCGAGCCGCACCCCTCCCGTGAGCTGGGCCAGCCGCACGCGCTCGCGATCGAGGGCGGCCTGCGCCTGGGCGACGCGGCCCGCGCGCTCGCCGCCGTCGAACAGATCCACGTCGAAGGCGACGCCGGCGGCGAGCGAGTCGACGAAGTCGCTCTCCCCGGGGAAGTCGTCGGTCGAGGCCCGGCGCTGGTAGTCGGCGATGAAGTCCACGCCCGGGAACACCGACCGCCGCTCGGCGACGATCTGCTGCTCCCGGAGCTCGACCGCCAGGCGCTGGGTGGCGAGGTCGCTCCGCCCCACCAGCGCCGCCTCGACCGCGGCCGCGAGCTCCGGCTGGCCGGCAAGCCCCTCCGGCCCCCCCTCCGGCGAAGGCACCGGGAAGCGGTCGGTCAACGCCACCGGCTGCGCGAGCTCCAGGCCGACGACCCGCTTCAGCCGGTTGAGCGCCAGCACCGCCTCGTTGCGGGCCTCGATCAGTGGCGGGCGCAGGTTGTCGGCCTCGACCTCGGCGGTCAGCAGGTCGAACTCCGCCGCCGTCCCCGCGTCGCGGAACGAGCGCACCTGAGCGAGCCGCGCCTCGGCCTGCTCGACCGCCTGCTCCCGGACCCGCACCAGCTCCCGGGCGAAGAGGGCA
>DATKCC010000098.1:0-9656 GCA_035513375.1 Thermoanaerobaculia bacterium
GTCCGAGGACACCCAGACGCTCGCCGTGGTCGACGCCGGCGCCGAGCTGCCGGAGATGTCGCGCGCCGAGGAGCGCCCGGAGGTCGACCGTGAGCGCTGGAACGACTACGGCATCGGCCTGTTCCTCCAGGGCGATCTCCGCGGGGCGCGGGCGGCCTTCACCCGGGTGAGCGAGCTCGAGCCCGGCTACGTCGACGGCTGGGTGAACCTGGCCCGGGTGGCGGTCGCCGAGGGCGCGCTCGACGAGGCCCGCGAGGTGCTCGCCGAAGCGCTCGAGCTCGACCCGGACCTCGCCCGAGCCCATTTCTTCCTCGGCCTGGTCGAGAAGGAGTCGGGCGACTACGAAGCCGCGCTCCGCCACCTCGGGGTGGCCGCCCGCCAGTACCCGAAGGACCGGGTGGTCCGCAACCAGGTCGCCCGCGTGCTCTTCCTCCAGCGCGAGTACGACGCCGCGGTCGAGGAGATCCAATCGGTCCTCGCGATCGACCCCGAGGACCTGATGGCCCACTACACCCTGATGCTCGCCCACCGCGGACGGGGCGACCTCGAGAGCTCGAAGCACCACCAAGCGCTCTATGAGCGCTTCAAGGCCGACGAGGCGTCCCAGGAGCTCACCCGCGAGTACCGTGAGCGACACCCTCACGACAACAACGAGCGCCAGTCGATCCACGAGCACGGCTCGCCGAGCCGGGCGGAGATCGAGGCCTTCCTGGCGCGACCCGAGCGCGCCCGGTTCCCCGAAGTCCATGGGGAGCCGCCGAGCGCCGGAGTCACCGCCGGCGGCGGGGGTTGACCTTCTCCCCGCTCGTGACCTCGCCCGTGCCCATCGTAGAGTGCGGCTTGCCGCACCGACCGCAGGTGGCGCCGGAGCTGGCCGGAGAGGCCCATTCGGCTCGCCCAGGCCAGGCAGCGCGCCCCCCAACGATCTGACAGAATCGCACGCCGACCCCGAGCCCGACATGACCCATCGAGCCTTCGTTCCAGCCCTGCTCCTCCTCTTCTCCCTCCCCGCAGCCGCTGCCGGGCCTCGATTCGTCGAGGTCACCCGCACGAGCGGCGTCGAGCTCACGCACGAGACCGGCGCCTTCGGCAAGAAATGGCTGCCGGAGACCATGGGCTCCGGGGTGGTGATCTTCGACGCCGACGGCGACGGCAAGCTCGACCTCCTGTTCCTCAACGGCCGCGGGTTCCCCGGCGTCGCGAGCTCCCCGGGACAGCGTGCGACCCAGAAGCTCTTCCTCAACCAGGGCGGGTTCAAGTTCCGCAACGCCACGGCCGAGTCCGGCCTGGGGGTCAACGCCTACTGCATGGGCGGCGCGGCCGGCGACATCGACAACGACGGCGACGCGGACGTCTATCTCTCCTGCGTCGGCCAGGACTTCCTGTTCACGAACGACGGCAAGGGCCGCTTCACCGACGTCTCGGCCCGGGCCGGGATCTCGCGCGAGTACGAGTTCGGGGTTTCGGTGGCGATGCTCGACGCGGACCGCGACGGCAACCTCGACATCTACGTCACCAACTACGTGACCTGGACCCCGGAGACCGACCTGTTCTGCACCCTGGACGGCGAGTCGAAGGCCTACTGCACGCCGGAGTCCTACCCTGGGGCCTCCCCCCGCTTTTACCGCAACCGAGGAGACGGGACGTTCGAGGACGCGACCAAGAAGGCCGGGCTCCACGCGCCGAAAGCCAAGTCGCTGGGGGTCGCGGTGCTCGACTTCGACGGCGACGGCTGGGAGGACCTGGCGGTCGCCAACGACACCCAGCCGAACCTGCTCTACCGCAACCGGGGTGACGGCAGCTTCGAGGAGGTCGGAGTCGCCTCCGGGATGGCCTTCTCCGAGACCGGGGTCGCCCGCGGCGGCATGGGCATCGACGCCGCCGACTTCGACCGCAGCGGCCGCCCGTCGATCGTGATCGGCAACTTCGCCAACGAGATGGTGGCGCTCTACCGCAACGAGGGCAACCAGCTCTTCGTCGACGTGGCGCCGGTGTCGGAGCTCGGGCGCAAGACCCTCCTCATCCTGACCTTCGGCGCCTTCTTCTTCGACTACGACCTCGACGGCTGGCTCGACCTGTTCTTCGCCAACGGCCACCTGGACGCGGAGATCGAGCGGGTCCAGCCGCGGGTGAAGTTCGCGCAGCCCTCGCAGCTCTTCCGCAACGCGGGCCGGGGCCGCTACGTCGAGGTCTCGGGTGACCCGGTCGCGGCCCTCGCCGAGCCGCGCGTGGGCCGGGGCGCCGCCTGGGGGGACCTCGACGGCGACGGCGATCTCGACCTGGTGCTCACCACCAACGGCGGCAAGGCGGCGGTGTTCGAGAACCGCGGACCGGGCCACGGCAACTGGCTACGGCTCGACCTCCAGGGGACCCGGAGCAACCGCGACGGCCTCGGCGCCCGGGTCGAGGTCACTGCCGGCGGCGGCACGCAGCACTGGCTGGTGCGGACCGGCGGCAGCTACCTCTCCCAGTCCCAGATCGATCCGGTGTTCGGTCTGGGAGAGACGACGAAGGCCGACCGGGTGGTGGTGCGCTGGCCGTCGGGGACGGTCCAGACGCTGACGAACGTCCGAGCCAACCAGGTGCTCGAGGTGGTGGAGCCACGCGAGGCGCCGGCCAGGAAGCCACCGCCGAAGAGGCCCGGCTCGTAGCCGGTGTGGCTCAGTCGCACCGATCGGAAGTGGGCGCGACAGAAGCGGGTGCGGCAGGGCCGCACCCTACGCGTGCTGCCAGCAGTACGCCGAGCCCGGCTGCGACTCGCGGCCGCAGGGCTTGCCGCTCACGGTGACCGCGGCGCAACGCCCGCTACCGGCCGCGGCCGCGGGACCGGCCTTCCTCTTGCCTCTTGTTGGCGAGGGGCCGCGCCCTCCGGGAGGCGCCGCCTCCGACTTGCGCAGGACCCACTCCCCTTCCGACCGCATCAGGGCGTAGGCCAGGGCGCCGGCGCCCAGGGTGGCGAGGAACAGCAGCAGACGCTTGCAGATGCGCTTCATGGCGGCTCGATTGTAACCGCTGCGGCTGTGGGGTCCAGCTCGCCCTACCGATCGGAGCTGGCCGCGGCGGGAGCCGGTGCGGCAGGGCCCCACCCTACATTCGCATCAGCACCGCGCCCCAGTGGAGCCCGGCGCCCAGAGCGGTGAACGCCACCAGCGCGCCCTCGGGGGCCTTGCCCTCCTGGCGCGCCTCGTGGAAGGCGAGCGGCAGGGTGGCGGAGGTGGTGTTGCCGTACTTCTGGATGTTGTTGTGGACCTTCTCCTCGGGCAGGCCGAGGGCCTTGCGCGCCGCTTCATTGATCCGCAGGTTTGCCTGGTGCATAACCAACAGGTCGAGGTCCTCGACGCCGTAGCCGTGCTCCCGAAGCACCTCGACAGTCACCGCGGGCATCCGGGAGACCGCCAGCTTGAACACCTGTCTGCCGTCCATCACCGGCACGGTCTCGCCACGTTCGATCATCTGCGCCGTCACCCAGGGGCGGCTGGCCGAGCCACCGCCGGGGACGTAGAGCACATCCTTGTGCCCACCATCGGCGTAGAGCCGGGAGCCGAGGATCCCGCGGCCGTCGCCGGCCTCGGTCGCCCGGAAGACCATCGCCCCCGCGGCGTCGCCGAACAGGACCACCATGTGCCGGAAGCGGTTGTTCCACTCGCGCTCGTCCTCGGAGAGCGGCTCCCCGCCGTCGAGCATCGCCTCCCAGGTGCGCTTCGAGAACGGCATGATCGAGGTGTGGACATCGGCTCCGACGAGCAGGACGGTCCGAGCGATCCCGGCGCGGATCAGGGCGTCGACCGCTTGCATGCCGTACGCGAACCCGGCGCACTGCTGGCGGATGTCGAGCGCGGGCAGGGCTTCGATGCCCAGCCGTTGCTGGATCATCGGGCCGCTCCCCGGGAAGTAATGGTCCGGGGTCATGGTGGCGACGATCAGGTAGTCGACCTCTCCAGGCTCGACGCCGGCGTCCTCGAGGGCGCGGCCGGCCGCCTCGGCCCCGAGCTCGGCCGAGCCGGTCCCGGGGTTGACGAAGTAGCGGGTCACGATCCCGCTTCGCTCCTGCACCCACTCGTCGCTCGTGTCGAGCACCCGGGCGAGCATGTGGTTGTCCACCCGGACGGGCGGAACGGCGATGCCGCTGCCGGCGAACAGGGCGCGTGGCTGGGTCATTGGACGGGTCGCTCCTCTCGCGGCGCGGGCGCGGCGGCTCCTAGCCGCCGATGGACCTCACCGGGCGGCGGGCCCCCGGCAGGTACGGGCGCGTCAGCTCCCCCTGCTTGCGGAACCAGTAGAGCCGTTCGGGTGTGCGACCGTCGAGCCCCGGCGGCGCGGCCGCCGGGTACCTCCAGACCTCGATCGGCTCGCCGCCCTCCGGGGCGATCTCGAACTCGACCGTCGCCGGCGCGCCGTGGAGCACGTAGAGCGTGCCGCGGGGAGTGCGGCGGCCGAGGCTCCCAGCCTCACCGTAGAGCCGGTCGGCCTCGCCGACGCGGCTCTCGAAGGCCTCGCGCACCGGGTTGCCGCGCGCTTGCGGGTCCGGGTCCCGGCGCGCCCAGAAGGCCTCGACGAAGTCGAGGGCGGCGAAATCTCCGGTAACACCGAGATACCCCTGGATCTCCTCGGGGGAGGCCATCCGCGCCACCGGCCCGACCAGCCAGTGCGAGTACTGCGGGCCGAGCTCGAAGTTGACCAGACCGGCCATCCCACCCGCGCCCGGGGCTGCACCCCCGGATCCGCAACCCGCGAGGAGGGCGGATCCGACCGCCACAGCCACCGCCAGCACCGAGCCGATGCGCGCGCGATCCGTCACCAGACCCTCATCGCCGGCGCAGGAGGTCGAGGAACTCCTCGCGGACCTCCTTGCGGTAGAAGGTGCCACGGATCGCCGAGGTCACCGTGACCGCGCCGGGCTTCTTGACCCCGCGCATCTCGACGCAGAGGTGGCGGGCTTCGATCACCACCATGGCGCCCTGGGGATCGAGCTTCTCTTGGAGGAAGCTCACCACCTGCTCGGTCATCCGCTCCTGGAGCTGGGGCCGCTTGGCGTAGAACTCGACGATCCGGGCGAGCTTCGAGAGCCCGATGATGCGCTCGCCCGGGATGTAGGCGACGTGGGCGTGGCCGTAGAAGGGCACCAGATGGTGGGCGCACATGGAGTAGAAGGGGATCTCCTTCTCCATCACCATGGCGCTGTAGCCCTCCTCGTTGGGGAAGGTCTTGACGTTCGGGACCGAGCCTTCGAGGAGACCGTGGAACATCTCGAGGTACATCTTGGCGACCCGGACGTCGGTCTCCCGCAGGTTGGGCTCGGAGAGGTCGAGCCCCAGCTCCTCGAGCATCGCCCGCACGTGCCCCGCGATCCGGGCGATCCGGTCCCGGGCCGCCGGATCGCCCGCGTCGAGGGCGGCCGGCGGGCCGTCGGGCTCCAGGTCGCGGTCGAGGTCGGGCTTGAGATCGATGGTCATAACGGCGGGCTTCCCGCCGGGAGCTGGCGGGAGAAGGGCTATTCTACAATGCCCTGCCATGTCGCCGCGGCCGGCCCCCGAAGTGCTCGATCCCAGCTTCTACGACCACCTCGGAGAGGTGCCGGAGGCGTTGCTCGCCGGCGACCTCTACTGGAGCGTCGAGCTCATCGAGCGCTACGCCCGGGAGTGGGCGATCGAGCTGGCGCACGCTCTCGGAGTGCCCCAGGCCCTGGCCGGAGCCCCGCCCGGGAGCGGCCGGTCCACGGCGGGCTCGCTCGCCCACCACCTGGGACTGGCGCCCGGCTCCGAGGTGCCGCTCGCCTGGCTGCTCGCCGAGCTGACCGAGGCGGGCGAGCTCCAGGAGGCGGCTTGCGGCATTAGCGGGGCCACGGTCCGGCTCGCCGGGGAGCTGCGGCCGGCCCACCGGGAAGCGTTCCGGGAGGCCGCCCTCGAGCACGACCCGGCCAACGCCCCGTTCCTCGACCTCCTGGATCTGGCGGGCCGGGTCTGGCCGCGGGTGGTCACCGGCCAGGTCCGCGGCGAGGCGGTCCTCCTGGGGCCCGACCAGCTCGGGCTCTGGCTGCGCTTCTTTTCGAACGACAACCCGGTCTACGCGGTCAACAACCGATTGGCCGCGGTCGCCGCCGCCAATCGCCTGGCCGAACGTACCCGAGCGCTCGAGGTGGGGGCGGGAGCGGGGAGCGGCAGCGCGGCGCTGTTCGAGGAGCTCGAGCGGACCGGGCGCCTCGGGCGCCTTGCGACCCTGCGCCTGACCGAGCCGGCGGCGATGCTCCGGCGCCGGGCTGTCCGGGAGCTCGAGCGGCGCTGGCCGGGGGCGCCGGTCGAGGCGGCGGAGCTCGATATCGACCGGCCCTGGGCCGAGCAGGGGGTCGAGCCGGGGAGCCTCGACCTGGTCTTCGGGGTCAACGTGCTCCACGTCGCCCGAGACCTGGCCTGGACGCTGGCCGAGGCCCGGCGGGCGCTCCGCCCCGGCGGCTGGCTCGTCGCCGGCGAGTGCCTGCGCCCGCGGCCCGGCCGGCCGGTCGCCGCGGAGATGATCTTCCTGCTGCTCGAGGGCTTCCGTGAGGTGCGGCTCGACCCGGAGCTGCGCCCCGGGCCGGGGTTCCTCACGCCGGAGCTCTGGGTGGCCCAGCTCGAGAACGCCGGCTTCGAGCGGGTGGAGCTGGTCCCGGACGTCCGGCTCCTGCGGGAGATCCACCCGCGTTTTGCGACCGGAGCCGTCTGTGGGTGGGTCGGCGAGCCCCGCTGAAAGCGCGGAGCGACGAGGATGGAAGGACGAAAGGAGGCCCAGGTGCCGAGCGTGACGATCGAATACTGCGTGATGTGAAACTACCACCCGCGGGCCGCCGGTCTGGCGGACTCGATCGAGCAGCGTTTCGGGGTGAGGCCGGAGTTGATCCGGGGGCGGGGCGGGGTGTTCGAAGTGGTCGTCGGCACCGAGCTGGTGTTTTCGAAGAAGAAGGAAGAGCGCTTCCCGCAGCCGGGGGAGGTCGAGGACGCGCTGGCGGCGCGGCTCTCAGCCTGAATCGTAGGGTGCGGCCGGGCCGCACCCTACGGCTCAGCGCTCGAGCCCGAGCGCTTCGAGGAGCTCCGCCGCCACCACCGGCCAGTCGTAGCGCACGACCCGGCGCCGCCCGGCCTCACCCAGGCGCCGGCGGAGGTCGGCGTCCCCGAGCACACGGACGAGGGCTTCGGCCAGGCACTCGGGGTCCCGCGGCGGCACCAGGAGGCCGGCCTCGCCGTCGGGGACCACCTCCGGGATCGCCGCCGCCCGGGTGGCCACGATCGGCAGGCCGGCCGCCATCGCCTCCAGGAACGCGATCCCGAACCCCTCCTGGAGGCTCGGCAGGCAGAAGAGGTCGGCCGCGAGGTACTCCCGGCGGACCGCTTCGTCTTCCGGAACCTCGCCGAGGAGGGCGACGGCGCCCGCGAGCCGGAGCTCGGCGGCGCGGTCCCGGAGCGCCGGGAGCTCCGGCCCGCCGCCCACCACCCGGAGGGACGCCGCCGGAAACCGTTCCCGGACCCGCACGAAGGCCTCGAGGAGGGTCCGGGTGTCCTTGCGCCGGTACTGGCGCGCCACCGACAGGACCACCGGAGCGATCACGGCGCGCTCGACCGGCCGCCGCCCCTCCTGCGCTTCCGCCACGGCCCGGCGCCAGAGACCGAGGTCGATCCCCTCGGGTACGACCGCGACCCGGCGCGGGTCGAGGCGATAGGCCGCGACCGCCTGCCGCCGGCAGTGCTCGCTGGTCACCAGGACCCTGGCGGCGCGGCGCGCATTGCGGCCCTCGAGAGCGGCCTGGAGCGAGAGCGTGAGCCGTGCCAGGCCCTGTTCGAACCGCCGCTCGTCCGCCGCGACCCCTTTGAGCGAGACCGCGTAGCGCGCACCGGGGCCGGGCCGCAGCCGGAAGCCGTCGAGGTCGAAGCCGACGACGGCGTCGAAGGCCGAGGGGTCGAGCCGCCGCGGCAGGGCCAGGTTGAAACGTAACCGCTGCCGGAGGCGCGCCTGCCCGCCGCCTTCGGGGCGGTAGAGGGTCACCCGGCATCCCAGGGCGCCGAGCGCCGCTGCCAGGCCGGAGATCGCAACTGCCGTCCCGGTCCCCCGTGCGGGCGCCGCCACCCAGGAGTCGAGGAAGGCGAGGTGAGGCCTCAGCCCGGCGCCCCCTCCACCGGCCGGTCGGGATGCCGGCCCGGGGGCCGGTCGGCGCCACGGCCGGGGACGGGCGCCCGGTAAGCGCAGCTCTGGCCCGGGGTCTCCTCGACCTCGACCGTCAGCTCCTCGACCAGGGTGCCGCCGAGCTCCGGCGCCACCTCCTCCCAGAGCTTTCGGGCCAGGAGCTCGATCGACACATTCTCGAGCGGCACCAGGACCACGTCGCCCTCGGGGAATCGGTAGCTTCGGTCGCCGAAGCTCACCTCGACCCCGCCGTCAGCGCGGCGCACCAGGAGGCGGTCGGTCGCCGCCGGGATCAGGGTCCGCTCGTCGAGGGCCGCGCACGCGGCGCGGATCCGGCGCTTGACCGCCGCTGCGTCCACCAGCAGGCCGACGGCGTCGAGGCTCCGGCCGGCGAGCGCCACCCGGACCCGGTAGTTGTGACCGTGGAGGAGCTCGGCCCGCCCGTCCGGGAAGAGCGTGAAGTGGGCGGCCGAGAACTTGAAGTCCTCTTTGGCCAGGCGGATCTCGAACCGCGGTGGATCGGGCATCGAGGGGGATTGTAGCCTCGGCGATAAGATGGCCTCATGGCCGAGCTGACACCGCAGCAGCGCATCGAGTCCGACCTCCGGGTCGCCATGAAGGCGGGCGAGAAGGAGCGCGTGGGCACGCTCCGCATGCTCCTGGCCGAGCTCAAGAACGAGCGCATCCGCCGCGGCGCCGAGGTCGACGAAGCCGGGTTCGTCGCCCAGGTGCGCAAGGGGATCAAGCAGCGCGAAGAGGCGGCCGAGCAGTTCGACAAGGGCGCCCGCCCCGAGCAGGCGGCCAAGGAGCGCCGGGAGGGCGAGATCCTCGGCTCCTACCTGCCGGCCGGCCCGAGCGAATCGGAGATCCGCGCCGCGGTCGCGGCCTACGTCGCCGAGCAGGGGCTCTCCGGCCCCCAGGCGATGGGCAAGGTGATGCCCGCCATGATCCAGCGCTTCGCGGGGCGCGCCGACAACGCGGCTCTGTCCCGAATCGTACGAGACGTACTGGTCGAGAGGGGTTGAGGTTCGGCGTGACGGCAGTGGGAGGGCCCACCCAGGTCCGGCGGGTGGTGGTCGGCACCGCCGGCCACATCGACCACGGCAAGACCCGCCTGGTCGAGGCCCTGACCGGGATCGACTGCGACCGCTGGGCCGAGGAGAAGGAGCGGGGCATCACCATCGACCTCGGCTTCGCCCATCTCGAGCGCCAGCTCGCCTCGAGCGAGACCCTGCAGGTCGGCTTCGTCGACGTCCCCGGCCACGAGCGCTTCCTGCACAACGCCCTCGCCGGCCTCGGCGGGGTGCGGGTGATGCTCCTGGTGGTCGCGGCGGACGAGGGGGTCAAGCCGCAGACCCGGGAGCACCTGGCGATCTGCTCGCTGCTCGGCATCCCGGCGGCGCTCGTCGCCCTGACCAAGGTCGACCTGGTCGAGCCCGACCTGGTGGAGCTCGCGCGCCTGGAGGTCGAAGAGCTCCTGGAGCCGACCCCGTTCGCGGGCGCGC
>DATKCC010000099.1:0-8229 GCA_035513375.1 Thermoanaerobaculia bacterium
CACCGTCACCACCGCCGCGGCCATCATCAGCTCCGTGTCCTGCACGTGCTCGCCCGAGAGGTTGGCGATCGCCACCGGCAGGGTGTGCCGGCTCTCGTCGGTCAGCACGATCAACGGCCACATGAAGTCGTTCCAGGCGGAGAGAAACGTAAACACCCCCAGGGTGAGGAGGATCGGGCGCAGCAGCGGCAGCACGATCGTCCAGTAGATCCGCAGCTCCGAGGCGCCGTCGATCCGCGCCGCGTCGAGCAGGTCGTCCGGGATGCCGTGCGCGAACTGCCGGACGAGGAAGATCCCGAACACGGTCGCGATCCCGGCCACGATCACCCCGGTGAAGGTGTTGACCAGGCCGAGGAAGCGCAGCTCCAGGAAGAGCGGCAGCACCGTGACCTGGGGCGGCACCACCAGCGTCGCGACCAGCAGCGCGAAGAGCCGGTCGCGGCCGCGGAAGCGCAGCTTGGCGAAGGCGTAGCCGGCCATCGAGTTGCACACCAGCGAGATCCCGGTGATGGCGACGGCGAGGAAGAGCGAGTTGCCGAGGGCGCGGGCGAAGTCGAGGCGGGCGAAGAGCACCCGATAGTGCTCCAGGGTCGGCTCCGCCGGGAGGAGCCGGAGCGGCAGGGACGCCGCCTCGCCGGCGGCCATGAACGAGGCCGAGACCATCCACAGGATCGGCGCCGCGGTCAGCAGGGCGAGGGTGGCCAGGAGACCGTTGACCGCCAGCAACGAGACCGGCCGCCTCACCCGCCCCTCCCCAACCGGCGGAGCGCCACCTGCAGGCCGGTCGTCGCGAGGATCAGGGCGAAGAGCACGAACGCGATCGCCGCCGCGTGCCCCATGTTCCACCAGCGGAAACCCTGCTCGTACATCAGCAGCGTGATCGAGGTCGTGGCGTGGAGCGGCCCGCCGCGGGTCATGACGTAGGGCTCGGCGAAGATCTGGAAGACCTGGACCGTCACCAGGACGGCGACGAAGAGCGCCGTCGGCCGCAGTTGCGGCAGGGTGATGTCGCGGAGCCTCTGCCACCGGCCGGCGCCGTCGAGCGCGGCCGCCTCGTAGAGCGACTCGGGGATCGTCTCGAGGCCGACGACGAAGATCACCAGGCCGTAGCCGAAGGTCCGCCAGACGGCGAGGAGCGTGATCGCGACCATCGCCCACCACGGGTGGCCGAGCCAGTCGATGGGCGGGATGCCGAGGAGCCCCAGGCCGTGGTCGATGAGGCCGAAGCGGGGGTGGTAGAGGTAGCGCCAGACGACCGCGACCGCGACCAGGGTGGTCACGACCGGGGCGAAGAAGACCGTCCGGTAGAGCCCGGGGAGGCGCGCGAGGCGCGAGTGGACCAGCAGCGCGCCCCCGAGGGCGGCGACGAGGGTCAGCGGCACCCCCAGAACGACAAACACCAGGGTGTTGCGGAGCACGGTCCAGAACAGCGGGTCGGTGACCAGGCGCAGGTAATTCCGCAGACCGACGAACCGAGCGTTTCCCGGATCGGCGACCGCGTAGATGTCGAAGTCGGTGACCGACAGCAGCAGCGCCCCGGCGAGGGGGAGGGCGAAGAAGGCGGCGATCGCTGCCAGCGCCGGGGCGAGGAACCCCCAGGCGGCCCGGGTCTCCGAGCGCTCGCGGCGGCCGGCGCCCCGGCCGGCGGTCATCGCGCCTCCCCGTCGATCCCCTCGGCGGCCGCCTCCGTCTCCCGGTCGAGCATCCACCGCCGCTTCTCGAGCATCCGGTCGACGTCGGCGTCGAGCGAGGCGAGCGCCTCGTCGAGGCTCCGGGCGCCGCGCGCCACCTGCTCACCAGCCTGGGCGATGCGGGTCGCGATCCGCTCCCACTCGGGTACCTTGGGAGTCGGCACCGCGTGCTCGAGCTGGGCCATGAAGGCCGCGGTCCTGGGGTCCTGGGCGAGCCCGCCGGTCTGCCACACCGAGCGTCGCGCCGGCAGGTTTCCGGTCAGCTCCAGGAAGCGCGCCTGCTGCTCCGGCTCCGACAGGTACTCGAGCCAGAGCCACGCCGCCTCCGGGGAGCGCGCTCGCCGGAAGACGACCAGGCTCGCCCCCCCCGCCAGCGACGCCCCGGGGTAAGCCATGCCCGCTTCCGGCGGCGGCAGCGGCGCGGTCGCCCAGAGGTGTTGCAGCTCGGCCGGCAGGCGGCGCTCGAACTCGCCCAGGTTCCAGGGGCCGGTGATCATCATGGCGAAGCCGCCCTCGGCGAAGTCCTGGTAGAGGTTGGCGACCGCCGACTGGTCGAGCGGCGCCGCGAGCCCGTCGGCGAACAGGCCGGTGTAGAACACCATCGCCCGAAGGAAGCGGGGCTCCTGGAAGTCGGCTTGCCGGCCGTCCTCGGAGAGCAGCGGCGCCCCCTGCTGCAGGGCCAGGATCACCGGCTGCGGCCATTCGTCGATCGGTAGCAGGATGGCGTGGCGGTCCGGCCCGCCGGTGGCGCGGATCCGCACCATCGCGTCGCGCCACTCGGCCCAGCTCCGGGGCGGCCAGGGCCCGCCGGCCACGAGATCGGTGCGGTAGAAGAGCAGGCGGGTGTCGACGTACCAGGGGAGGCCCCAGACCGTGCCGTCGAGGACGTTGGTATCCCAGACGCCGGCGAAGTAGTCCTCCGGGTCGATCGCCGTGGAGGCCGCGATCGGCTCGTTCAGGGGGGCCAGGGCGCCCAGGGCCACGAGCTCCGGCACCCAGGTGTTGCCGAGCTGGGCGGCGTCGGGGGTCGAGCGCCCGACGAAGGCGGTCAGGAGCTTCTCGTGAGCGGCGGTCCAGGGGATCTGCTGGACCTCGACCCGGATCCCGGGGTGGCGGCGCTCGAACTCGGGGACCAGCTCGCGGACGACCTCACCTTCGCGGCCGAAGCCCCAGAAGCGGACCACGGTCTCCCCCTCCCCCCGGCCGCCGCCACAGCCCAGGGCGGAGGCGAGAATGAGGAACCCGGCTAGGAGCGCCGGGGCTCGCCCGCTCATTCTTCCAGCCACCCCCCGGAAAACCCGGCCCGCTCGAGGCCCCGGCGCAGGTCGGGATCGCGGCGCATCACCCGCCAGATCAGCCCTGAGCGGTGGTTCTCGACCATCGCCAGGAGTGTGCCCTGGTCGATCCCCAGGTAGTCGGTGTCGAACCAGCCGGCCCCCGGCACGACCTTGCCGTGCCGCACCGGCAGGTCGAAGTCGAAGCTCGGGTTGAAGGCGTCGAGGAAGCCGTACTCCCCCCAGAGGTGCTCGCCCCAGCGCTCCCGCATGGCGACGAGCGCCGGGATCGCGACCTCCGGGGCAAAGGGAACCGAGCCGCCGGCCGCGGTCGGGGCGATGGTGCCGTCGTCGCGGATGAAGTCGGCCCCGACGCCCCGGCCGGCGTAGGTGAAGAACTGCCGGGTCTCGCCGCGGAAGGGGAGCTCGACGTCGGCCGGGCCGTCGCAGGCGGTGACGCCCCAGACGTCCGGGCCGAGGCCCACCCAACCCCGGGGGTTGTCGATCGCCCAGGCGCGCTGGGCCAGGGTCGCCCGGCGCGAGTTCTCGAAGTAGTCGATGCCGCGCCCCCTCATGTAGGCGTCCTTGATGCCCCGGAAGTCGACCCACACGTGGCTGTACTGGTGGCCGAAGAGCGGGGCGAAGGCGACGTAGTCGTAGCCCTGGAACCGCGCCCAACGGTAGGGGCCCGTCCACGCCTCCCAGGCGGCCTCGTCGATCGGGTGACTAGGCGAGCCCAGCGCCAGGAGGTAGAGCAGCATCGACTCGTTGTAGCCCAGCCAGTCGTGCTCGAGGAAGCCGACCTCCGGCTTCCAGCCATGGTTGACGGCCGGCGGCCGGGGCTGAGCCCAGGTCCACTCGATCCGGGCGTAGAGCTCGCCCGCCAGGCGCCGGATCTCCGCCTCCTCGGGGTGCTCGCGGTCGAAGTAGCCGCGGCAGAACAGGACCCCGCCCAGAAGCAGCGCCGTGTCGATCGTCGACAGCTCCACGGTCTCGAAGCGCTCGCCCGTCGCGGGGTCGAGGAAGTGGTAGAAGAAGCCCCGATGGCCGGCCGTACCGGCCGACTCCGCCCCCTGCGGCGCTCGCCACAGGAACCGGAGCGTTCGGAGCACGCGCTCCCGGGCCGCTTCCCGGCTCACCCACCCCCGCTCGACGCCCACGGGATAGGCGGTCAAGCCGAATCCGGTCGCCGCGATCGACGCGAAGTCGCGGGTCGGCCAGCGGTCGTCCACCAGGCCGGTCGCGGGGTCGGCGCGCTCCCAGAAGAAGCGGAAGGTCCGCTCCTGGAGCTCGTCGAGAAACGCCTCGTGGGCGGCTGCCGCCGCCGGCCCTCGCTCCTCGGAGAGGACGGCCGGCGGCGGGGACGGAACCGCGCACGAGAGCAGAGCGAGGGCGCCGACCGCCGGCGCGAGCCACCGGCCGCCGGCCCGGAATCGGCCTCGCCCCACCGTCAGAACCTCAGAAGCTCACTCGGGCGCCCACCTGGTAGCGCCGGGTGTTGAACTCGCAGTTCGGCTCGCCGAAGCGCTCGTTGACCGCCGGCAGACGTGGCTTGAAGCTGTCGAAGCAGCCGTAGTTGTCGAAGTCGAACACATTGAACCCCTCGCCGATCAGGGAGACCGCCACGTCGCGGATCGGCGGCGCCTGCCACTCGAGCCGCATGTCGACGCTACGGTAGGCCCAGGCGTCCGGAATGATGAAGTCGTGCTTCTCCGGCCGCCCCTCGTTCCAGCGTATGGTGAACGGCGCCACCGAGTCGTCGAACACGGTGAACGGCAAGCCCGATCCCAGGGTGATGAGCGAGGAGAGCTGGAACCGCATCGGCAGGCGCACGATCCCGCTCATCACCACCCGGTGGCGCTCGTCGTTGGTGCCCGGGAAACGGAAGAGATCGTCCGGCGAGCCGTAGTCGAAAGCGCCGAACGACAGCCCTTCGCCGGGGTTGTCGGTACCGGTCTGCTCGGCCTCGGCGTAGGTATAAGCAAGGTGGAACCCCCAGCGCCCGTCGGCCGAAATCGGCCGGTCGAGGGTGAGGAAGGCGCCGTCGTACCAGGTCTCGCGGGCGGTCGAGGTAGAGAACGCGCGGGCGTATCCCGGAATCCCGACGTTGCCGCCGAAGCGGTTCTCGAACGGCGTGCCGGGCGGCAGGTCGGCGAAGAAGTAGATCAGACCGTTCTTGCCCCGCACCCCGACGTAGGAGAGCGAGCCGTGCCAGTTGCCAAGCTGCTGGCGCAAGCCGAGGGTCCACTGGTCCGAGCGCGGCGGCCGCATCTCGTTGTCGACCAGGAAGATCTCCGGCCCAGGCGCCTGGCCGCTCGCGATGACCCCGCGCAGGCCGTCGGCCGACAGGTACGAGTCCTGCCACTGGAGGGCCGGCACGCCGCAACCCGGGGTCGGGCTGCCGTCGGCCGAGAAGCAGAACGAGTAGATACCGTACTGCTGGCGGTACTCCTCGTCGAAGATGTCGTTCAGCACCACCCGGTCGTAGTAGCGGCCCCAGCCGCCGAAGACGACCGTCCGGCCGTCGTCGCTCGGGCTCCAGGCGAAGCCGACCCGGGGCTGGACCATGCCGTAGTAGGGGTCGCGGTCGTTGCCGTCGGTGGTGAAGCGGGACAGGTCGAGGAAGTCCCGCAGGCACCAGGTGCTCTGGCCGCCGACCGGCTGGTCGTAGGTCCGGCACGCGCTCGAGAGGGCGGAGACCAGCTCGGGCGGGGTCGCGAAGTCGTTGTTGATCATGTTCGACTCGTAGTCCCAGCGCACCCCGAGGTTGAGGGTGAGGTTAGGCAAGACCGCCCAGTCGTCCTGCAGGTAGAGCCCGACCTGGGTGTTGCTGAAATCGAGGGTGGGATCGCCGAAGCCGAGGCGGGCCTGGAACGGGAACTCCCAGTTCTCGTCGCTCCGGAACTCGAACAGGCCGTTGCCGAACAGCTCCTTGGTCACCGAGTAGTCCAGCCAGTTGACCGAGATCCCGCTCTTCACCGAGTGGCTGCCGCGCCACTCGGTGAACCAGGAGAGGTCGTCGCGCAGGCCGATTTTCTCCTGCCGGAAGTCCTGGGTGGCGTCCTTTCCGCCGACGTCGAGGATGCCGAAGTAGTTGAGCCGCGGCGCGTTCGAGGCGAGCGCGGTCGGGTTCCACTGGAGGTCCTGGTAGGTGGCGGCCGCCTCGTTGAGGAAGTCGCCCAGCACCCAGGTGTGCTTGGCGACGAAGGCGTCGGTGCCGATCTCGAAGCTCTCGGCGCCGTCCCGCGTGCGCAGGCCGCCGAAGCCCCGGATCTCCTGCTCGTCACGGCGGTGGAAGGTGGCGAAGGCGCTCTGGCCCGGGGCCGGCTGCCAGGAGAGCTTGCCGAAGTAGAGGTCCGACTCGAGCGGCGACACCAGGACACCGGTCTCGAACCCGCCGAGAAACTGCTGGACCGATGCGGGCGCGCGGCCGAAGTCCGAGCCGCGGAAGACGGTGGCGTTGCGGTCCTGGTCGTTGCCCTCGTAGGAGACGAAGAAGTGGAGCTCGTCACGCAGGATCGGCCCGCCGAACGAGAGCCCGAACTGCTCCCGGCCGACCTCGGGCTGGTCGTCACCGCGGTCTTTCGAGAAGTCGTCCTGGGTCACCAGCCCCTCGTCTTGGAAGAGGAAGAAGGCGTCGCCGTGGAAGTCGTTCGATCCGGACTTGGTGACCGCAGTGATCACCGCCGACGAGGCCTTCTCGTACTCCGCCTTGTAGTTCTGGGTGAGCACCCGGAACTCCTGGACCGCGTTCTGCGGGAACGGGTTGCCGCGGCTCGACTCCTGCATGAACGCGCCGCCCGGGAGGATGTCGTTCTTGTACGACAGGCCGTCGACGAAGACGTTGACCTGGCGGGCGTCCTGGCCGCCGCCGCGGAACTTCTGGCCGGCGTCGTCCTGGTTGTCCGCGATGCGAACGCCGGGAGCGAGGGCAGCGAAGGAGAGGAAGTTACGGCTGTTCTGGGGCAGCGACTGGATCTGCTCCGGGGTCACGTTGGTCGCGATCTCGGAGGTCCGGGTCTCGACCAGGGTCTCCGCCGGCGCGGTCACGTCGAGCTCCTCGCCGAAGGTATCGCCCGGAACGAGCCGGAAGTCGGCATCCACGTCCTGGGCGACCAGGATCTGGACCCTCCGGGCCTGGGGCGCGT
Organism: Thermoanaerobaculia bacterium; assembly: GCA_035513375.1. Classification (GTDB taxonomy): domain Bacteria; phylum Acidobacteriota; class Thermoanaerobaculia; order Multivoradales; family DATKCC01; genus DATKCC01. Next base: position 7,114 of record DATKCC010000099.1, read on the forward strand.
AGGCCTCCGCCGTCACCGTGACGTCGTAGACCCCCGGAGCGAGACCGGCCAGGATGTAGCGCCCGTCGTCGCCCGCGGTCGCCACCAGCCGATAGCCGGTCCCGGGCGAGACCGCCGTCACGGTAGCGCCGGGCACCGGGCCGGTGGCGTCGCGGACCGTGCCGGAGAGTGAAGAGGTCGTGGTCTGGGCAGGCGCTGCCTGCGGCAGGGCGAGGGCCAGGGCGGCGAGCAGTGCGAGGGCGGGAAGCCGCAGGCCGATTCGTCGGAGCTGCCTCATGGTCTGTCCTCCTTCAATGGGACGCTCGGGTCGCGGCCGGTCGGGCCGCGAGGGTGGATGCACGGATCGAGAGGGTGGGGACAACGACCTCGTCCTCCACGTCCTCCTCGGTAGGGTGGGTCAGCATTCGCACCAGACGCTCCGTCGCCCGGCTCCCAACCTCGGCTATCGGCACCCGGATCGTGCTGAGTGCCGGGGTCAGGTAGCGGGCGTTCGGCACGTCGTCGAAACCGATCAGCGACAGATCCTCGGGCACCTCGAGGCCGCGCGAGCGCAGGCCCGCGAGGCAGCCGATCGCCATCGCGTCGTTGGCCGCGAAGACCGCCGTCGGCCGGGGGACGAGCTGGGCCAGCCGCTCGCCGGCGGCGTAGCCCGACTCCTCCCGGAAGTCGCCGGGAAGCTCGAAGCGCGGGTCGGCCGCCACCCCGCGGCCGGCCAGCGCCTCGCGGTAGCCCAGCAGGCGCTCGGCGGCGTCGGCGTTGGCCTCGGGGCCGCGGACGTGGGCGATCCGCCGGTGGCCGAGGTCGAGGAGGTGGTCGACGGCGAGGCGCGCGCCGCGCCGGTTGTCGACGCGGAGCGTGGGGTGGGCGGTCGCGCCGGCGCCGTTGAGCAGCACCGCCGGGGTCCGGCGGGGTAGGCTCCGATCGAGGCGCCCGAGCCCGGGCCCCGGCATCATCAGCACCAGCCCGTCGACGCGGCCGTGGAGCGCCTGGAGCACCGCCTCGGTCTCGGCGCGGTCGCTGTGCGAGCCCGAGACCAGGACGTGGTAGCCCGCAAGGCGGGCGGTCCGGTCGACGCCGCGGATGAGCTCGGAGAAGAAGTCGCCGTACATCTCGGGC
>DATKCC010000100.1:0-8674 GCA_035513375.1 Thermoanaerobaculia bacterium
ACGAATACTCCGACGCCTGGTTCATCGGGTCGACCCCCCGCCACACCCTGCTCGTGTGGGTGGGCTACGACCTCAAACGCTCCCTGGGGCGGGGAATGGACGGCTCTTCGACCGCGGTACCGATCTGGAAGGACCTGGCGCAGGCCGGTCTCGAGGCGGGCTGGATCGAAGCGGGAGCCGCATTCTCGCCGCCCTCAGGGGTCACTTTCGCCGGGGTCGACTTCCGCAGCGGCCTGCTCTCCGAGGGCGGCTTCCGGGAGTCCTTCGTCGCCGGCACCGAACCGGCCCAGCCGTACGGTCCGAAGTGGGGCTTGATCCTCTCCCTGCCGTGGTACCAGCAGCAGGCGTTCTACATCCCGAAGCGGGGCGAGCGGATGCCGTTCGCGGCGCCCTCAACGGCGGACGCCGAGGAGACGGAGACCGGAGACGAAGGCACCGGCCCGTAGGGGCGACCAAGTCCCCCTGTCGCTGGCCGGAGCCACCAGCCCTGGTAGGGTGGGCCTTGGCCCACCGGTCAAGGCCGCGGTGATCGCGAAGGTATCGGAGAGGCTTCGGCGGGCCAAGGCCCACCCTACGCCTACGCGGGCTTGCGCGCGACGATTGCGTAGTCCTGGAACCCGAACAGCTGGTCATCGAGCGCGTCCCGCAGCCGATTGACCAGATCGGCCAGCTCGCGCTGCTCCTCGGGGACGGCCCGCAGGTCGATCTCCGGCAGCCGCTCGGCCGCTGCGAATGGGCGGAGCTCCCGGCGCTCCACCGGCTCGAAGCCGGCGTTGCGGGCCAGGAGCTCGAGGGTCTCGGGGTGGACCGGGCGCCGGTGGGTCGGATCGAGCCAGAAGCGCCGCGCTGCCACGACCAGCGACAGGGTGTTCGGGGTTTCGAGGATCAGCACGCCGCCCGGGGCGAGCGCCCGCCAGGCCAGCCGGCAGAGTCGGTCGATCGATCCCGGCGGCAGGTGCTCGACGACGTGAAAGGAGACGACGGCTCCCAGGGCGCCCTCCTCGGAGGCCGCCAACGCCTCGAATAGGTCGCCCTCTTCGGCGCGCAGGCCGCGCTCCCTGGCGCGGGCCACCATCGCGGCGCTGGCGTCGATACCGCGGACGCGGAGACCGGCCTCCGCCAGCAGGCCGAGCGCCTCGCCCCGCCCGCACCCGAGGTCGAGGAGCTCCCCCAGTGCGCCGACCTCCTCCAGGTCGGGCAGGTAGGCGCGGAGCCGTTCCCGGACCTCCTCCTCGGTGCCGCGGAACCGCTGCTCGAAGGCGAGGTAGGCCTGCTCTTCGCGAAGCCGGACCAGCGCGTCGCCCCCCCGGCCCGCAGCCGCGTCGCCGTCGCCTTCGCCGGCCCGCGATCCCCCGCCGGAACCGGCTGCCGCGGTCTCCGCCACCGCCAGCGCGGCCCCCAGGCCGTGGAGCAGCCGCTCCGCGTCCCGGCGGTAGCGGTCGAGCTTCTGGTCCACCCTGGCGAACAGGGCGTCGTTGTGCCGCAGCAGGTCGTCGAGCGCCCGAGGGACGAAGTTCTCCAGGTGGCCGAGGCGCTCTCGATCCGCCTCCCGGTGCAGGAGGTACTCGAGCAGGACCACGTTGAACACGCGCTGCCGGTCCCAGAGGTCGGCCTGCGGGGTCTTGACCAGCGGCCGGAGGAGCCGTTTGAGAGCGACCAGCAGCCGGCCGGCGAAGCCGCCGCGGTGGCTGCGGATGGGGAACGGCCGGTCCTCCGACCAGAGCTCGTGCCAGGCCGAGAGATCGCGGGGAGGGCCGTCAGCGAGGCCGTCGACCGGCCGGCTGGCGGGCGTCTCCGAACCGTCGTCGTCAGGGCGGTTCGGTGTGACAGGCATCGGCGGCAGCCCTGGCCCCTACTCCTCCGCCTGCACCGTGACGATCACCTCTGCGCTGGCGTCGGCATGGAGGTGGATCACGACGTGGTGGTCACCGACCGTCTTGATTCCGCCCTCGAGATCGATTCGCCGCCGATCCACCTCGATGCCCTTGGCCTCCAGGGCTTCGGCGATCTCGGTCGCGGTGACCGAGCCGTACAGGGTCTCAGCGTCGCTCGCGCGCTTGTGGATCACGACCCGGATACCGTCGAGCTTCGCGGCCACCTCCCGAGCAGCCTCCAGGTCCTTTGTGGCCTCGGCCTCGATCCGGGCGCGCTGGTGCTCGAATACCTTGACGTTGCTCGGCGTCGCCTCCAGGGCCAGGCCCTGGGGCAGAAGGAAGTTGCGGGCGAAACCCGCCTTCACGTTCACGACCTCGCCGCGCTTGCCGAGAGCCCGGCGGTCCTTGAGCAGGATTACATCCATGATTACTTACCTCCCCCCCGCCCACGATGAGCGGCTGCGCTCGAGGTAGCCTGTGTGGCTTCTCCAGAACGTTGGATTCACTGGGTCACCCCCCTCTCCCTCTATCCCTCTCCCACCCGACCACGGGGCCTTGCCCCGCGGTGCCCGGTGGGCGAGGGACGCCACCACCCGACACTCTCCTCTCCGAGGCGTTCTCAGCTGCAACGGACCTAGTCCGTGGCGAACGGCAGGAGCGCCATGTGCCGCGCCCGCTTGATCGCCTGCTGGAGCACCCGCTGGTGCTTGGCGCAGGTGCCCGAGATCCGCCGCGGGAGGATCTTCGAGCGCTCCGGGGTGAACTGCCCGAGGAGCTTCATGTCCTTCCAGTCGATGTAGACGATCTTGTCTGCGCAGAACTTGCAGACCTTCCGACGACGGAAGAACGTCCGCTTGCCGCCGCCACCGCTTCCCGCCCCCCTGCCGCCTCGTTCTCCTCGCGCCATCTCAGGCCTCCTCTCCCGCTTCGCTGTCCGCAGTCATCCCGGCGGCCAGCTCCGGCGTGACCTGGCCGTGAGCGCGCTTGAGATCGAGATCGGTCCGGACGGTCAGGTAGCGCAACACCTTGTCGCTCTGCTCGAGCCGCCGCTCCACCTCCGGGGCGCCGCCGAAGGCGTGCTCGGAGTGGAGATACATCAGCATGTAGCGACCCTCGGTCTGCTTCTCGATCGGGTAGGCCAGCCTTCGACGGCCCCAGCTCTCTTCCTTGGTGATCTCGGCGCCGTTGCCGGTCACCAGCTTTCTGACGGTCTCGTTGACCTCGTCCGCCTCTTCGTCGGACAGACGAGGATCGAGGACGTACATCAGCTCGTAGGTTCGCATCGCTCGCTTGAGCCTCCCTATGGCCATTCGGTCCCGCCGGCGCCCCAGGTGGGACCCGCGGAACAGAGAGGTTGGTGGATTCGACCACGGCGCGGACAGCCGCCGCAGCGCTCGCAAGGTCCCAGTCTAGCGGAAAACTTGGTCGGGACGCCGGGATTTGAACCCGGGACCCCCTGAACCCCATTCAGGTACGCTACCAGACTGCGCCACGTCCCGACCTTGTGCTGTCAACGCCGCCCGCGCGGCCGGTGTTCCCGGGCCGCGCCTCGATCCGCTCTCGCGCTAGGCGGAAGGGGGGGTGCGATCGAGCAGGGCCAGGAGCTCCTGCGCCTCGCCGAGCGCGGCGCGGATCTCCCGTTCGAGCTGTTCTATCCGCTCGGAGACGCGGGTGTCAAGCTCGGCACCGTCGCCGTTCCCGGAGCGCTCGTGCAGGGGTCCCGGCTCCGACCCTCCGGCCTCGACCTCGGCTTCCAGCCGCTTCTTCGCTCCGGAGATGGTGAACCCCTCGTCGTAGAGGAGCTCCTTGATCCGGCGGATGAGGGCGAGCTCCTTCTCGCTGTACACCCGCTGGCCCGACCGCGACTTGCTCGGCGAGAGGTCGGGGAACTCGGTCTCCCAGTAACGGAGCACGTAGGGCTGGATGTCGAGGAGCTTGCAGGCCTCGCCGATCTTGTAGTAGAGCTGCTTCTGGAGTCGCTGCTTGGCCATCGCCTGAAAGTGGACCGGCGTCCCCGGTCACCTCTAGGTTCGCCTCGGGATCGAGCTCGGCGTCCCGTCTAGGCCTCGGCTTCCGCCCGGCTTCGGCCGGTCTCCCCCGGGACGCCGCGCAGGCCGGACCAGCCTCTGCGCCGGACGGAAGGAGAGGCCCTTGTGCGGCGGGATGAACATCTTCTCACCGCTCGACGGGTTGACCCCAAGCCGGCCGGGGCGGTCGGTGACCTCGAAGGTGCCGAAGTTCTTGATCTTGACCGGCCGGCCGTCGCCCAGGGTCGTCTTGACCGTACCGAAGATCGCCTCCACCACCTCGGTGGCCTCCGCCTTGGTGAGGCCGCCGTGCCGGTGGTAGACCACGTCCACCAGGTCGGCCTTGGTCAGACCCTTCCGGTTGGCAGGCTTCATCGTTGCCACGGTCGCTCCGGCGTCTCGGGACTTCGTCGCCGGGAGACTGTAGTGAAAGTAGAGGATGAAGTATAGGCCAGGAAACCTGCCCCGCACAAGGCGGACGCGGACCCGGGAGGGTCATGCCCCGCGTGGCGGCTTGGCGCGCCCGCGCACCACCAGCCGCACCGGCACTCCCGGGAGATCGAGCGCCTCTTGTACCCGGTTCTCGAGGTAGCGGCGGTAGGCCTCGCGCCGCGGCAGGCTGCGGTTGGCGAAGAGCATGAAGGTCGGCGGGCCCGCCGCGACCTGGGTGGCGTAGTAGAGCTTCCAGGGTTTGCCCGCGACCGCGGGCGGCTTGCGGCGCCGGATCGCATCCTCGAAGAGCCGATTCACCTCGCCCGTCGAGAGCCGGGTCTCGAAGGCCTCGAGCGCCCGGTCGATCGCCGGGAACAGCTTCTCGAGGGAGCGACCGGTGACGGCCGAGAGGTTGACCCTGAGGGGACCCGACAGCAGCTCTTCGAGACGCGGCCAGGAGAGCTCCAGCCGCCTGCGGCCCTCTTCGTCGAGGAGGTCCCACTTGTTCAGTGCCACCACCACCGCGCGGCCGTGCTCCCAGGCGGCGCCGGCGACCGCCAGGTCGCCGGAGGTGATGCCGGCCGAGGCGTCGATCACCAACACCACCACCTTCGCCCGCTCGATCTGGCGCCGCGCCATCATCACCGCCAGCTCCTCGGGGGCTTCCGAGACACGGCTGCGGCGCCGGATGCCGGCGGTGTCGATCAGCAGGTACTCCTTGCCGTCCCGGCGGATCAGCGAGTCGACCGGGTCCCGGGTGGTGCCGGGTACCGGCGATACCAGTGCCCGGCTCTCGCCGGCGATCCGGTTGAGCAGCGAGGACTTGCCGACGTTCGGCCGGCCGACGATCGCGATCGGCGGGGCCTCGACGAGCGGGATCTCGGAGACTTCCGGCAGGACGTGCTGGATCGCTTCACGCAGGTCCGCGACCCCCAGGCCGTGCTCGGCCGAGACCAGGATCTGGGTCTCGATGCCCAGTCGGTAGAACTCCGAGAAGCGGTCGCGGGCCTCGTTGGTGTCCCCCTTGTTGACCACAGCGATCGCCGGCTTGCCGCGGGGCCGGAGGTGACGCCAGACCTCTTCGTCGGCCGGGACCAGCCCGTCCTTGCCGTCGAGGACCAGGAGCAGGAGATCACTCTCGGCGACCGCCGCCTCGACCTGCTCGCCCAGGCCCAGGGGGTCCGCTTCGGCGCCGCCACCGGGGACGAGGCCCCCGGTGTCGACCACCACGAAGCGGCCGCCATCGGGGAGCTGGGCGAAGCCGGTGATCCGGTCGCGGGTCACGCCGGGCCGGTCGTGGACGATCGCCTGACGCCGCCCGACCAGACGGTTGAACAGGGTCGACTTGCCGACGTTGGGGCGGCCGACGATCGCCACCGTGGGGGTGATCACTCGTACGTCCGCTCGATCTCCCGCCAGAAGACCCGCCACCGCCCGCCGCTGCGCTTGAGCTGGTACTTGACTCGGTTCGCCTGGCCGAGCTGCTCGCGTACGACCCGTTCGGTACCGACCGCGAAGGTCCGGACGTCCCAGACCTCGACCGTGGTGACGAAAGCGTTGACCTCGTTCCAGACCGTCAGATCCTCGACCCGGACGCTCTCGAGCTCCGGCGCCAGCACCTCCCCGGACCTGGCGAGCTCCCGCACGGTCTGGGCGATCTTCGCCTGCTCCTTCTCGGCGGCATAGGGGTCGAGGTTCTCCACCTCGCCGGTCCGGTAAGCCTCGGCGAGCTGCGGCAGATACTCCTCGAGGAAGGCCTCGATGGCCTCGCGATCCTCCGCTTCGTCCTCGGGCGAGGACCCGCCGCAACCGCCGGCCGCGAAGCCGGCGCAGAGCACCGCGAGGAGCGTGACGAGCGACCGGCCGGGAGTCATGGCTGGGCAGTCTAGCACCCGAACTTGCAGGTCGATGGCGCGCGGCCCTGCGGTGGTGGCAGGGTTACGCCGACCCGCCGCGAGGGCCGTCTCCCCCTCTGCCACCGCTGTCCGGATCAGCCGCCGACCGACGACTGACCGTCTTCCCGCGCGCCATCGGAGAGGCGCTCCGCCAGGCGTCCGGTCGCCCTCTCCATGATCCCCTCGGTCACCTGCCAATCCTTCGCCAACGGTCCCGGAGGAGGCCACGCGCTCAGCGCCAGGGCGACCGCCCGGTCGCCGCCGAAGCGAAAAGCTTTGAGACCGAGGACGCCGTCGAGCTCGGGCCAGGAGAGGAGGAGCTCCCACGCCGAGCGAGCGAGCACCTCGCCGTCGAGCGCCAGGCCATCGCCGAAGTCCAGGCGGACCGCGCCGCCGACCGCGAGGGGCTCGGACGCCAGGTGCGCCGAATCGGCGAGCCAGGACTCGAGGCCGGCGCGCGTGGTGTAGAGCGGGACCACCTTCTCGTAGGGGAAGGCTCCCGCAGGGCGGAGCGCGAGGTGGTGCGCGCGGTCGCGGCCTCGGTAGCGTTCGAGGTAGAGCTTGAGGACGGCGAGAGCCTGGCTCCAGCCGGAGTCCACGCCCTCCAGCTCCTCGTCCCAGTCCGCGCCCTCGAGAAACCCGGAGTTGACCAGTCGGAGCACCGTCGTGCCCCCTTCGCGGCGGATCAGGACCTCCTGGAGGGCCGGCGGGCGGCCCGGGAGCTCCCCGCCGAAGGCCAAGTACTCGCCGGGTACCGAGTCGTAGACCTCGATCGGCAGCCGGTAGCCGAACCGCTCGAAGATCCAGGTGACCGTCGCCCCTTCTGCCATCTCCCCTTCCGCGCGGTCCACGAACCAGCGGGCGATCTCCTGGGGCTTGGCCCAGGCCTCCCAGATCGCCTGGGGCGGGGCGTCGATCCGCACTTTCTTGGTGACCGCGCGGCCGTGGTGTCGGCGCCTGGTCGGGCCGATAGGGTCCTGGCTCATGATCGGGTCTCCTCGGTCCCGGCTCCTGCCTCCGGCACCGGGTAGCAGCCGAGGACGAGACGGTACGGACGGCCCATCCCGGGCGAGCCGTCGTCGAGCACCGACGGCGAAGTGTGATCGGCGATGACGCGAGCGACGGCGTCGCGGAGCTCCCGCGTGAACCGGTCCCGCTGTGCGGCGCTCGCGAACCGCAGGTCGGCGTCCAGGGTCAAGGTCGCCAGCCGCTTGCCCGCCGCCCCGGCCTGCTCCATGGAGCGGACCAGCTCGGTCTGGAGGCGGGCCGACTGGTAGAGCAGGTAACCGGCGCTCGCCCGGTCCTCCGGCTCGACCTTTCCCGCCGCGACCGGCCCCAGCACCTCCGGCGCCACCAGGTAGGATCTGGCGCTCGCCCGATAGCGCTGCTCGTAGAAGTTCCGCCGCCGGACCCTTCCGGCCTTGCGCAGGAAACCGCCTCCGGCGAGCTCGCGGACGTGGTAACCCACCCGCTGACGCGGCAGCGCGAGCTCGCGCGCGATCTCGGTCGCCGAGCAGGGGCGGCGGCGTGCCCGATCGAGGATCTCGAGTCGGAGGGGGGTGAATAGGATCGAGGCGCGAACCGGGTCGCGGACCGGTTCGAGTGCAGCCGGCTCGCGGCCAGTTGGCGATTTCGTCATGACGAGGACTTTGGCACAGACAGAATTTATTGTCAAGAACGGCCCGAACGTGACACCCACGGGCCCTGGCCGAGGAGACCAGGCCGCTAGAGCGTCACTCCACCACGACCTCGATCGCTGCCGCCAGCCGCTCGGGGATCGACACCGCCTGGAGCCGCGGCTCGAGGCGGCAGCAGACCGACGTCATGCGGCCCTCGGCGATCGCCTCGCCGGCGCGCGTGAAGGTGAAGGCGAAGGTGAGCGACGTGGTCCCTTGCTCGACTATCCGGGTCCGGACCTCGAGCTCGTCCCCGAAGCGCGCCGGGCGCCGGTAGTCGCAGGTGGCGGCCACCCGTGGCCAGCCGAGGGCGGCCCCGTTGGTCGAGTCCTGGCCGAGCGGGAAGCCGAGAGCTTCCCGGAAGCTGTGCTCCGCGGTCTCCATGAAGACGAAGAAGCGGGCGAAATGGACGATCCCGGCCATGTCGGTGTCCGCCCATTCGACGCGGCGGTGGTAGGTATGCTCGCGCATGGTCTCTCTCTCTCCTTCAGCGTCGCTGATTCTCCGCCGCGCCCCCTCACCCTCGATCCCTCTCCCCCGTCCCGGGGGCGAGGGACGCCCCCGCTCCCCCGCCCACTGCACGGCTGGTCGTGGGTGGCGGGGGTGGGGGGTTAGAACTCGTTGACCAACGTCACGTCCTCGGCCACGAAGCCCTTCTCCCCGGCCTTCAGGGTGAACTCGAAGACCAGCTCCCGGTTGGGCAGCCGCGCTTCGAGATCCTCGCGCTCGAGCGCCGTCGCATGGAGGAAGGCGGTCCGATAGGGCGAATC
>DATKCC010000101.1:0-3402 GCA_035513375.1 Thermoanaerobaculia bacterium
CCGCCATCACCGTCCAGCGCAACCGGAGCAGCCCCGGCCGCAGCCGCACCCGGCTGCGCCCCTCGAACAGGTACTTGACGAGGAGCGCCACGCCGACCGTCCGGCCGATCGTCGTGGCCACGGCGGCTCCGGTCACTCCCAGCTCCGGGAACGGTCCCAGGCCGAAGATCAGACAGGGGTCGAGCGCCAGGTTCACCAGGTTCGAGGTCCAGAGCACGCGGATCGCCACCGCCGGGTCGCCGGCGCCGCGGAAGACCGCGTTGCCGAGGAACAGGAGGACCACCGAGGCGCAACCGCCGAGCATGATGGTGGCGTAGGAGGTCCCCACCGCCAGTACCTCGCCGCTCGCGCCCATCGCGGCGAGGAGCCGGCGGGCGGCGAGCGCGCCGGCGCCGCCGATCGCGAGCGAGACCAGGAGGCCGAGAGCGAGGGCCTGGACCGCGGTTTCGGCCGCGCCCTCGAGGTCGCCCTCGCCGACGCGCCGGGCGACGAGAGCGGTGGTGGCCGTCGCCAGGCCGATGGCGACGGCGAAGAGGAGGGTCATCATGGCCTCGGTGAGGCCGACCGTAGCGATCGCCGCCGGCCCGAGGCGGGCGACGTAGAAGATGTCGACGACGGCGAACACCGACTCGAGGACCATCTCGAGCATCATCGGGACGGCCAGCAGCACGACCGCCCGGCGCGGCTCCATGCGGGTCCAGTCCCGCTCGCCGCCGGCGAGCGAGGCGCGCAGGTCCGACCACAGGCCGGCGCCGGGAGGGCCGTCGTCGAAGTCAGGGGCGCTCACGACGCCCTTCATATCCCACCTCCCTGCCGGGATAGACTCGGTGGCCGCCGTGGCCGACCTCCCGAAGCCCTCCGCCTACGCCGCCGCCGGGGTCGACATCGACGCCCAGGAGGCGGCACTGCGGCAGGTCGGGAAGCTGGCGAAGGCGACCTTCACGCCGGGGGTGCTGAGCGAGATCGGGAGCTTCGGCGGGCTCTTCAGGCCGGACCTCTCGGGTCTCGAAGAGCCGGTGCTGGTGGCCTCGGCCGACGGGGTGGGGACGAAGCTCGCGGTCGCCCGGATGGCCGGCGACTGGTCGACGGTCGGGCGCGACCTGGTCAATCACTGCGTCAACGACATCCTGGTCCAGGGTGCGCGGCCGCTCTTCTTCCTCGACTACGTGGGCGCCGGAGTGCTCGAGCCGGCGGCGATGGTCGAGCTGGTCGCCGGGGTCGCAAGCGGGTGCCGGGAGAACGGCTGCGCCCTGCTGGGCGGCGAGACCGCCGAGATGCCGGGGTTCTACGCCGCGGGCGACTACGAGCTCGTGGGCTTCATCGTCGGGCTGGTCGACCGCCAGGCGATCCTCCCGGGCCACCGGGTCCGCCCCGGCGACGTCCTGGTCGCCCTGCCGTCGGCCGGCCTCCACACCAACGGCTACTCGCTGGCCCGGCGGATCCTCTTCGACCGGCTCGGCCTGGGGATCGGGGACCGGATCCCGGGGATGCGGGGGGAGGCCGCGAAGCGCACCGTTGGCGAGCTCCTCCTCGACCCGCATCTCTCCTATCTCCCGGCCGTTGAGCCCCTCCTCGGCCACCCCGGCCTCCACGCCCTGGCCCACGTGACCGGCGGCGGCCTGACCGACAACCTGCCCCGGGTCCTGCCGCGCAAGACCCACGCCGCCATCCGATTCGGCTCCTGGGAGGTCCCGGAGCTCTTCCACCTCCTCCAGGAGCACGGCGAGGTCGCGACCGAGGAGATGCTGCGGGTGTTCAACATGGGCGTCGGGCTGGTCCTGGTGATCGACCCCGGCGCGCTGGGAGAGCTTCTCCGGACCCTGCGCCGGGGCGGGCAGCAGGCCCGGGCGATCGGCACCGTCCAGGCGGGGGGCTCCGGAGTGGTGTATGACCTGGGGAGCGCACCGGCGGGCGAGGGTGATGCCTGAGGGGCTGCCCGCACCGGTCGGACCGGGCGGTCCGGGCCGCCTCGCCCGGGTGGGCATCCTCCTCTCCGGACGGGGGAGCAACTTCCTGGCGATCCAGCGGGCGATCGCCCGCGGTGAGGTGCCGGCCGAGATCGCCCTGGTGGTCTCAAACCGGCCGGCTGCTCCCGGCCTGGCCACGGCCCGGGAGCTGGGCCTTGCGGCCGTCGCCATCCCCCACGGCGCGGGCGCCAACCATCGGGCGGCCCACGAGGCGGAGGTGATCGCCGCGCTGGAGGCGGCGCGGGTCGACTGGATCTGCCTGGCGGGCTACCTGCGCCTGCTGTCGCCGGCGTTCGTCGCGCGCTTCCGGGGACGCATCTTGAACGTCCACCCGAGCCTGCTGCCCGCCTTCCCGGGCCTCGACGCCCAGCGCCAGGCGCTCGAGTACGGCGCCCGGTTCTCCGGCTGCACGGTGCACTTGGTCGACGAGGGTCTCGACAGCGGCCCGATCGTGGTCCAGCGCGCGGTGCCGGTGCTCGAGGACGACACCCCCGCGAGCCTCGCCGCGCGGATTCTAGAGGAGGAGCACCGTGCCTACCCGGAAGCCCTCCGGCGCCTCCTGACCGAGCCCTGGCGCCTGGCCGGCCGGCGCCTGATGTTCGGCGCGGCGTGAGCGCCGGCCGTCCCAGGGAATCTGGCGGCCACCGCGCGGGTTCTCCTGCTTCCGACCGGAGCGACTGCGACTCCGGGCGATCCCGGCGGGCGGCTCTGGAGCGGCGACGGAGGGAGGGTAGGGGCCGGGAATTACCGGCGGTGCCGGACGGTTGACTTCCCTTGCCTCCGGCCACCACGACCGGGCTTGACAGCGGGGGCCGAGCTCCCGTAAGATGAACAGCCCGGCGCGAAGCAGGCCGGGATGTCCTGCTCCTTGAAGGAACCCATCGCTCGGCCGCGGCTCGAGTCCGCGGCGCGCGCCTCCCCAGCAGAGAAGCCTACGGGGCGGAGGGGGTTGACCGGTCGGGGACACCCGACTACAATCCCCCGTCTCGCCCACGAGGAGCCCGCGAGGGCTCTCGGCTCGGGTGCCCGCAGGCCGCCCTTCTTGGCCGGTGGGATGGGATCGCGGCTCGGGTCGGTTCGACCTTGGCGCCGCGGCTGGAGATGAGCTCGGCGTCGGGGCGACCCGGCGCGGAAATTGTCGGTTCTTTGAAAACTAAATAGAGAAGCGATTGGCGACGTACTTCTAAAAGAGAGTCTGTCGGTTCCGGTTCGTCCGGGGCCGCACGGGCACTTCCGAATAGCGAAAGCGTTTCGTCGAGAGCGGGTTTCGGCCCGTCTTGGCGGATGCCAGACTTCAAACTGGAGAGTTTGATCCTGGCTCAGAATGAACGCTGGCGGCGTGCTTAACACATGCAAGTCGCGCGAGAAAGTGGCTTCGGCCACGAGTACAGCGGCGAACGGGTGAGTAACACGTGGGTGACCTGCCTCGGAGTGG
>DATKCC010000102.1:0-2050 GCA_035513375.1 Thermoanaerobaculia bacterium
GTGATGGTCGCCCACGCCGTCTTCCCCGGGCTGGACCCGGAGCGGCGGCCGGCCTCGCTCTCGCGCCCGATCGCGAGCCTGTTGCTCCGGGGGCGGCTCGGGTTCTCCGGGCTGACGGTCGCCGACGACCTCGAGATGCGCGCCCTGGAGCCCTGGGGCGAGCTTCCCGAGCGCTCCGAAGCGGCGCTCCTGGCCGGCTGCGATCTGCTGCCGGTCTGCCACACGCTCGAGGCCGTCCCGGAGATCCTCGACCGGCTCGAGCGCCCCGGGCTCGCCGGCCGGCTGGCCGAGGCCCGCGACCGCCTCTCCGGCTACCGCCAGGCCCTGCGCGAGCACTCCCCGCCCGAGCGGCCGGACCTGGCGACCGTCCGGGCGCGCCTCGAGGAGGTCCGGGCCGACGCCCAGACCGCCTGAGCGCGGGCGACGGGCGCCTCCCCGGGAAGCTTGGAGGGCGGCTGGCCGTTCTCTTCACCGGGCGCGGCGCGCGGCATCCCGAAAACCACCAGGAGGCACGGACCATCTCGAAGCTCGAAGGCAACACCAACGGCATCAAGAACTCCCATCGGCGCGCCCTCGAGCGGACCTACCGCCGGCGCGTCCCCCCGCGCGACGTCGTCACCCCCGAGCTCGCCCGGCACCTCGCCGGGATCTCTCGCGACCTGGGCCGCCAGGTCGGGGTGCTCCTGTCGCGCCAGGGGACGGTCGAGAGCGTCATCGTGGGCGACGCCCACCAGCTCATGCTCCCGGACATCGGTCGGCTCCGGGGCGGCGCCGGGCGCTTCCGAGGCCTGCGGTTGGTCCACACCCACCTGAAGGGCGAGCCGCTCACGCGGGATGACTTGAACGACCTCGCGCTGCTGCGCCTCGACCTGGTGGCCAAGGTCGACGCCGAGGACGACGGCGGGGCCGGCCGGGTCGAGCTCGCCTACCTGAACCCCTCCTCGGTGAGCCCCGGCGAGGCGGCGGCGGAGCCGTTCATCCGCATCGAGGCCCCCGAGGTCCACCGGCTCGACTTCGACTTCCAGGAGACGATCCGGGCGCTCGAGGCCGAGTTCTCGCGCGAGACCCGGGCCGGCGCCGAGACCGGTAAGGAGCGCGCCCTGGTGATCGGGGTGGTGCCCGACGAGGAGCACTTCGCCGAGACCGTGGAGCTCGCGCGCTCGGCCGGGGTCGAGGTCGCTGGAAGCGTCCGGCAGAAGCGCCTCAAGGTCCACCCGAAGACCGCTGTCGGCGCGGGAAAGCTCCAAGAGGTGGTGCTCGAGGGGATGCGCCGGCGGGCGACGGTCGCGATCTTCGACATCGATCTGAAGCCCGGGCAGGCGCGCTCGTTCGAGGACGCGACCGGCTTGAAGGCCATCGACCGCACCCAGCTCATCCTCGACATCTTCGCGCAGCGCGCCCGCAGCCGCGACGGCAAGCTCCAGGTCGAGCTCGCCCAGCTCAAGTACTCGCTCCCCCGCCTGACCGCCAAGGACGAGGGCCTTTCGCGCCTGACCGGCGGCATCGGCGGCCGGGGTCCCGGCGAGACGGTGCTCGAGGTCGGGCGGCGGCGGATCAACGACCGCATCCGCAAGCTCGAGAAGCAGACCGATCAGCTCTCGAGAAGCCGCGACCTGCGCCGGCGCCGGCGCAGGGAGGAACCGATCCCGATCCTCTCGATCGTCGGCTACACCAACGCCGGCAAGAGCACGCTGCTGAACGCCCTGACCGAGAGCGAGGTCGAAACCGCCGACCGGCTGTTCATGACCCTCGACCCGACCAGCCGCCGGCTGAGGTTCCCGCGCGAGGGCGACGTGATCGTCACCGACACCGTGGGGTTCATCGCCGACCTGCCGAAGGAGCTGGTGACCGCCTTCCGGGCCACCCTCGAGGAGCTCGCCGACGCCGACCTGCTGCTCCACGTGGTCGACGCGGCCGACGAGCGCCTGGAGGCCAAGTACCAGGCCGTCGAGGCGCTGCTCGAGGAGCTGGAGCTCGGCGAGGTCCCGACCCTGGTGGTGATGAACAAGGCCGACCTGGCGCCGGCGGGGCAGGCCGAGGCCCTGGCCCG
>DATKCC010000103.1:0-9677 GCA_035513375.1 Thermoanaerobaculia bacterium
GCCGCGGCGAGCTCCTGGTCGCGGAACTGGAGCTGGTAGAGCTTCCAGTAGATCCCCCGCTTCGCCAGGAGCTCCTGGTGGGTGCCGAGCTCCCGGACCTCGCCCTTGTGGAGGACCAGGATGCGGTCGGCCTTCTGGACCGTCGATAGGCGGTGGGCGATGACCAGGTTGGTACGGCCGGCGAGCAGGCGCTCCAGGGCCTGCTGGATGAGCTGCTCGGTCTCGGTGTCGATCGACGAGGTGGCCTCGTCCAGGATCAGGATCCGGGGGTCGAAGGCGAGAGCCCGGGCGAAGGCGATGAGCTGCTTCTGGCCGACCGAGAGACCGGCCCCGCGCTCCTTGACCCGGGCCTCGAAGCCCTCGGGCAGCCCCGCGATGAAAGGCAGCGCCTGGACCTCCCGCGCAGCCCAGCGCAAGCGCTCGTCGTCGATCCCCTGCTCGTCGAGGCGGATGTTCCGGGCGACAGTCCCCGAGAACAGGAAGACGTCCTGGAGGACCAGGCCGATCGACCGGCGCAGCGCCTCGAGGTCCCACTCCCGCACGTCGACGCCGTCGACCGCGATCCGCCCCGCGCCGGCGTCGTAGAAGCGCAGCAGCAGGTTGGCGAGCGTGCTCTTGCCCGCCCCGGTGTGGCCGACGATCGCCAGGGTCTCGCCCGGCGCCACCCGGAAGGAGACGCCGCGCAACACCGGCTCGCCCTCGAGGTAGGCGAAGGAGACCCCCTCGAAGGCGATCTCGCCGGCGGCTCCTTCGGCCTCGGGAGACGCCGGAGGAGGGGGCCGGTAGGGCTCGGGCGGCGAGGCGATCGCGATCGGCGTGTCGAGCACCCGGAAGGTCCGCTCCGAGGCCGCCATCGCCGCCTGCAGGATGTTGTACTTGTCCGACAGGTCCGAGAGCGGTTGGTAGAAGCGCTGGGCATACTGGAGGAAGGCGACGAGCGCCCCGAGCGAGAGCGCACCGGCCATCACCTTGAGCCCGCCGTACCAGACGATCAGGCCGATCCCGAAGGCGGTGATCAGCTCGACCGCCGGGTAGTAGACGGCGTAGTAGAAGATCGCCCGCACGTTGGCGTCGCGGTGGTCGCGGTTGATCCCACCGAACTCCTCCGCCGCCCGCGCCTCGCGGTTGAAGAGCTGGATCACCTGCATGCCGGTGATGTGCTCCTGGAGGAAGGCGTTGATCCGGGCGATCTTGATCCGCACCTCGCGGTAGCTGTCGCGCGCCTTGACCTTGAACCACAGCGTCAGCGCGAGCAGCAGCGGCAGGATCGAGAAGGTGACGAGCGCAAGCCTCCAGTCGAGCCAGAAGAGGACGCCGACGATGCCGAGCAGCAGCGCCAGGTCGCCGAAGATCGAGACCAGGCCGGCGGTGAAGAGCTCGTTCAAGGCGTCGACGTCGGTGGTCACCCGCGTGACCAGGCGGCCGATCGGATTGCGATCGAAGTAGGGCACGGCCAGGCGCTGGAAGCGGCCGAAGACCTCCCGCCGGAGGTCGTACATGATGCGCTGCCCCATCATCTGCATGAGGTACGACTGCCAATAGAGGACGGCGAAGGTGAGCAACAGCGAGCCGAGGTAGACCAGGGCCATCAGGGCGACACCCTGCTCCGGCGCGAGGAAGACCCCGGCCTGCTCGAGGGTGGCGGCCACCCACCGGGCGGCGACCGAGACCGCTGCCCCCTCGCCCGGCGGGTCCATGTAGAGATCGAGCGCGACCGCCGTCGCGAGCGGCCCTGCGAGCTGGAGGACCGAGGAGACGAGGATGAGCGCCACGGCCGCCGCCGCGAGCCCCCGATACGGCCGCACGTAGCCGAGGAGGCGCCGCATCAGCCGCGCGTCGTAGGCCTTGCCCAGGCTCTCCTCCTCGTGAAAGACCACCGGCTCGCTCATCGCCGGCAACGATAACCCAGGGCGACGACGGGCCTCTCGCGTCTCGAGCTACGGCGGAGGAGGCACTCTCCTTCCCCGACGATTCAGAGCCCGAGCGACGCGCTCACGGAAGCCAGGTGGTTGCCCTGGCGGCGACGATCCGCTAAGCTCATCGAACACTCTCGATATCTTCTCGAAAGCATCCAGAGGGAGAATCATCGGAGCCCGTTCATGGCCGCGACGCTCAACCAGCTCCTGAAGGCGATGGTCGACCAGGGGGGCACCGACCTCCACGTAACCACCAACTCGGCGCCCCAGATCCGCATCGACGGCGTGCTCAAGCCGATGAACCTGCCGCCGATGAGCCCATCGGAGACCAAGCAACTCTCCTACTCGATCCTGACCGACAACCAGAAGCACCGCCTGGAGGAGGACCTCGAGATCGATTTCTCCTTCGGCATCAAGGGCCTCGCCCGCTTCCGGGCCAACGTCTTCCACCAGCGCGGCGCGATCGGCGCCGCTTTCCGGCGGATCCCCTATGAGATCCGCGGCTTCCGCGAGCTCGGGCTGCCGGCGATCGCCGAGACCATGGGCGAGAAGCCGCGGGGCCTGATCCTGGTGACCGGTCCGACCGGCTCAGGCAAGTCGACGACGCTGGCGACGATGATCGACAAGGTCAACCGCGAGCGCCACGAGCACATCGTGACGATCGAGGACCCGGTCGAGTACCTCCACGCCCACAAGAAGTGCATCGTCAACCAGCGCGAGCTCAAGTCCGACACCCACAACTTCGCCAATGCCCTGCGCTCGGTGCTGCGCCAGGACCCGGACGTGGTGCTGGTCGGCGAGATGCGGGACTACGAGACCATCGAGTCGGCGCTCCGGATCGCCGAGACCGGCCACCTCACATTCGCGACCCTCCACACCAACTCGGCGGCTCAGACGATCAATCGGATCATCGACGTATTCCCCGCCCACCAACAGGGGCAGATCCGGGTGCAGCTCTCGTTCGTGCTCGAGGGCATCCTCTGTCAGTCGCTGCTGCCGCGGGCCGGGGGCAAGGGGCGCTGCCTGGCGGTCGAGGTCCTGGTGCCCAACTCGGCGATCCGCAACTTGATCCGGGAAGACAAGATCCACCAGATCTACGGCATGATGCAGGCCGGTCAGGCCAAGCACGCCATGCAGACCTTCAATCAGTCGCTCGCCTCGCTGTACTTCAGGCGACAGATCACGCTCCAGACCGCGCTCGCACGCTCGTCGTACGTCGACGAGCTCCAGGAGATCATCGCCCGGGGACCCGAGGCGCTGAGCCCGGCCCTGGCGGCCGGGGCCGTGGCGCCCGCGGCGGCCGCCCGGACGAGCAGGAGGTAGTCGACGATGCCCAGCTTCGAGTGGCGGGGCCGGACCCGTGCCGGCCAGACGCGCCAGGGGGTGCTGGTGGCCGACAACCGGTCGGCCGCCGAGGCGATGCTCCGGCGCGACCAGATCCAGGTCCAGAACCTCAGGGAGAAGCGGGAGATCCGGCTCCTTCCGCGGCTGCCGCAGAAGGTGAGCTCGAAGCGCCTGGCGATCTTCACCCGCCAGTTCTCGGTGATGCTCGACGCCGGGTTGCCCCTCGTCCAGTGCCTGGAGATCCTCGGCGAGCAGGAGGAGAACCGCACCTTCCGGGCGATCATCCGGCAGGTCCGCAGCGATGTCGAGCAGGGCTTGTCGCTCGCCGACGCCATGCGCCGCCACCCGAAGGCCTTCGACGACCTGTTCGTCAACATGGTCGCCGCCGGCGAGGCGGGCGGCATTCTGGACATCATCCTCCAGCGCCTGGCCACCTTCCTCGAGAAGATCACCAAGCTCAAGGCTCAGGTCAAGTCGGCCCTGATCTACCCGGCCTCGGTGATCACGATCGCGATCGGCGTGGTCTGGATCATCATGCAGTTCGTCATCCCGACCTTCGCCCAGCTCTTCGCGGGCCTCGGCGGCGAGCTGCCCTGGATCACCCGGGTGGTCGTCGGGGCGAGCAACTTCATCGGTCGCTGGTGGTGGCTGGCGGGGATCGCCGTCGCCTCGGCCATCGGCTTCCTACGCTACTGGCACAAGACCGAGCGCGGCCGGCGGGTGATCGACGGCTTCATGCTCAAGATCCCCGCGATCGGCATGCTGCTGCGAAAGATCGCCGTCGCCCGGTTCTGCCGCACTCTCGCGACCCTGACCTCTTCCGGCGTGCCGATCCTCGACGGCCTGCAGATCACCGCCAAGACCTCGGGCAACGCCATCATCGAGGACGCGGTGATGGCCGTGCGCAAGAGCGTCGAAGAGGGCAAGACGATCTCCGAGCCCCTGGCTGAGACCAAGGTCTTCCCGCCGATGGTGGTGCAGATGATCAACGTCGGCGAGCAGACCGGCGCCCTCGACCAGATGCTGTCGAAGATCGCTGACTTCTACGAGGAGGAAGTCGATACCGCGGTGGCCGGCCTGATGAAGCTCATCGAGCCGCTGATGATCGCCTTCCTGGGCGTGGTGATCGGGATCATCGTCGCGGCAATGTACTTGCCGCTCTACTCGATCATCACGCAGATCGGGTAGGCGGGAGCAGGCTCCGCGTCGGGCGTAGAGAGCGCCGAGCCGCACCCTCCGAGGGCTGCTCGCTCGGCGGGACTCCGGACGAGCCCCCGGTGACGTAAACTGTCCACCGGCATGGCCGCCCTCGGCAAGCAGCTCCAATGGCTGATCGCCATCCGGCTTGTGGTGGTCACGAGCGTCGTGCTGCCCTACTTCCTGGTCCAGCTCGCCCCCGGGGAGCCGATCGAGACCAGCGCGCCCTCGGTGGTCGAAACCGGCGCCCAGCCTCCGGCGCCCGCTTCGGATGTCGAGGCCCGCCCGGCGCTCGGCAACCGACTCCTCTATCTGCTCGCCGGGCTCACCTATCTCGCGAGCCTGACTTACATCGTCCTGCTCCGGGCCCTGTCCGGCCGGCACGCCGTCCAGGCCCACATCCAGTTCTTCGGCGATCTCGTCCTGGTCACGGTCCTGGTCTACTTCTTCGGCGGCATCGCGAGCCCGTTCTCGATTCTGTACCTGCTGGTGATCGCGGTCGCGACGACCCTGCTCAAGCAGCGCTCGACCGGGGTGGCAACGCTTGCCTTCGCG
The DNA here is from genome assembly GCA_035513375.1 of Thermoanaerobaculia bacterium. Taxonomy (GTDB): domain Bacteria; phylum Acidobacteriota; class Thermoanaerobaculia; order Multivoradales; family DATKCC01; genus DATKCC01. The sequence continues at coordinate 5,013 of DATKCC010000103.1, forward strand.
CTCTACGCCGGCTTGCTGGTGGTCCTGTACGAGGGGTGGCTGCCGATGCCCGACGGCACGATCCTGGCGCAGGACTTCGGCGTCGCGCGCCGCCTGATCTACAACCTGGCCGTCCACCTGTTCGCCTTCTACTCCGTGGCGCTCCTGACCTGGTTCCTGGTCGCCAACGTCGCCCGGGCCGAGCAACAGCTCTCGGCCAAGAGCGAGGACCTGGCCGACCTCGAGACCAAGTACCGCGACGTGATCCGCTCGATCACGAGCGGGCTGATCACGGCCGACCCCGAGGGGCGGATCACCAGCCTCAACCGGTCGGGCGAGCGCATCCTGCGGCGGAGCGAGGAGGAACTCGTAGGCCGGCACGTCTCCGAGACCGGGATCATTTCGGTACCCCAATGGCGAGCGTTCGCCGCCGAGTCGGGGGGCCGGGGTCGCCTGGCGAGCGAGATCGAGGTGGTCCGAGACCAGGCGCCGATCTGTGTCGGATTCTCGCTCGCCGAGCTCAAGAACGCCGATGGGGAGACGACCGGGGCGATCGTGATCTTCCAGGACCTCACACCGTGGCGCCAGCTCGAGGAGGAGGTACGGCTCAAGGACCGCATGGCCGCCGTCGGCACGCTCGCGGCCGGTCTCGCCCACGAGATCGGCAACCCGCTCGCCGCCATCTCGGGCTCGGTCCAGATGCTCTCCCGCTCGGCCGAGGAGGGCTCGCCCCAGGGGCGCCTCCTGGGAATCCTGCTCAAGGAGAGCCAGCGGCTCGACCGGACGATCAAGGGGTTCCTCGAGTACGCCCGCCCGAAGCGGCGCCAGACCGCCGAGTTCGATGTCGCCCGGCTCTTGGCCGAGAACTTCGAGCTGCTGCAGAACAGTCCCGAGGTCAAGCCGGAGCACGGCCTCGAGCTGCGCCTCGATCCACCGTCGGCCCAGCTCCTGGGGGACCCCGACGGCGTTTCGCAGGTCTTCTGGAATCTTGCCAGGAACGCCCTGAAGGCGATGCCCGAGGGCGGCGACCTGAAGATCACCGGAGAGCTCCGTGACGGCGTCTACGAGATCGGGATCGCCGACACCGGCCACGGCATGGACGAGCAGGAGCGGGCCAACCTCTTCCACCCCTTCCAGTCCTTCTTCGACAGCGGCACCGGTCTCGGCATGGCGATCACCTACCGGATAGTCCAGGACCACGGTGGGGAGCTCTCGGTCGACAGCCGGCCGGGGCATCACACGCGGATCAACGTGCGCCTGCCCCTCGATGCCCGGGCCGCCCTCGCGCAGCGGGCGAGCGTGGGTCGCGAGCAGCGAACGGATGCGGTGCTCGAAGATCGGCCCGGCGCGGGACCGTGGAGGGTGGAGGCATGAGATGACCGCGAGCCCCAGGGTGCTCATCGTCGACGACGAAGAGAGCCTGATCGAGTTCCTGAGCCTGTTCCTGGAGGAGGAGGGTTACGAGGTGGCGACCGCGGCCTCGATGACCGACGCCCGAGCGCGCCTCGCCGAGACCGATCACGAGCTGGTCCTCTGCGACCTCATGATGCCTGACGGCAACGGCCTCGACCTGCTGCGCGAGATCAAGGCGGTGGGGCCCCACACCGCGGTCATCGTGATGACCGCCTATAGCTCGGCCCAGTCGGCGATCGAGGCGATGAAGGCGGGGGCCTACGACTACATCGCCAAGCCCTTCGACGTCGAGGAGCTCAAGGTGATGGTCGAGAAGGCCCTGGAGAAGACCGCCCTCGAGGAGCAGAACGTCTACCTGCGGCGGGAGCTCGAGGGCAAATACACCTTTGCGAACATCATCGGCACCTCGCGCCGGATGCAGGAGGTCTTCCGCCTGGTCGAGCGGGTGGCGCGGACCAGCTCGACCGTGCTCCTCCACGGCGACAGCGGCACCGGCAAGGAGCTGATCGCCCGGGCGATCCACTACTCGAGCCCACGCTCGGAAGCGAGGTTCCTGTCGATCAACTGTGGGGCGCTGCCCGAGAACCTGCTCGAGAGCGAGCTCTTCGGCCACGTCAAGGGGGCCTTCACGGGGGCGATCAGGGAGAAGAAGGGCCTGTTCCAGGAGGCAGACCGGGGGACGCTCTTCCTCGACGAGATCGGCGAGATGACGCCGGCGATGCAGGTCAAGCTCCTCCGGGCGCTCCAGGAGCGGACCGTCCGCCGCGTCGGCGGGAACCAGGAGGAGACGGTCGACGTGCGGATCATCGCGGCCACCAATCAGGACCTGGCCTCCTTGATCGAGGCCGGCGAGTTCCGCGAAGATCTCTTCTACCGGATCAACGTGATCCCGCTGCACCTGCCACCGCTCCGCCAGCGACGGGAGGACATCCCGCTCCTTGTCGAGCACTTCCTGAAGAAGTTCTCCGAGGGCATGGCGCTCGACGAGCCCCGGCGGATCTCCGTCGAGGCGATGCACGCGCTCGAGGCCTACCCCTGGCCGGGCAACGTCCGGGAGCTCGAGAACGTCATTGAGCGGGCGGTCGCCCTCGCGCCCGAGCTGACCCTGACCACCCGCGACCTCCCCCCCCACCTCCTCGACGGCCGGCCGATGCCGTCGTCCGCGGTCACCCTACCCGACGACGGCCTCGACCTCGAGACCCACCTCGAGCGCATCCGCGCCGAGCTCATGACCCAGGCCCTGGACCGGGTGGGCGGCGTCCAGACCAAGGCCGCCGAGCTCCTGGGGATGACCTTCCGGAGCTTCCGGTACTATGCGCGGAAAGTTGGGGTGACGGGGGACTGAGGAGGCGCGCTGAGAACTCTGCGCGCCCACCCCTCCCACGGCCACCTTGCGAGACAAGCTGAAGCTGCCGGGCTCGCCAAACGTTGCTTTATTGGATCACCCCCGCATCCCCTCGATCCCCTTCCCACCGGGCACCGCTGAGCGAAGCTCAGTGGTCGGGGGGGAAGGGGACGCCCCCGCCCGACGCTCTCTCGGCGCGGCTCCTGAGGACCCCCCACCCTTCCCCTGGCATCTTAAGCGAGAGCGAAGGACCAGCACCCACCGGGCACCTCATCCGCGACGTAGACCTGCGACCGTCGCTCACGGTGCCTCGAGGGTCGGCTCCTCCGGGGGCAGCTCGGTAGAAAGCAGGCTGAAGCCGCTGGTGGCGAGGAAGAGGCGGCCGTCGTGGATCAGGGCGGCCTCGACGTTGCGGGGCGGGATCGGCAGGTCAAGGGCTCGGGCGCGGCCATCGGCCGAGAGCAGGTGGACCCGGCGCTCGGCGTCGAAAAGCAGCGCCGGGAAGTGGGCGTCGCCGGTCGAGAGCACCTTCGCCGGGCCTGCGGCCAGCGGCAGCCAGGGCTCCGACATGCCACGCCGGGTCCAGGCCCCGTCGCTCCCCGAGTAGAGCAGCCGGTCGCCGAGGCTCGCAACGCGCCCGGCCGGGTACGGCGCCGCAACCGGGTGGTTCGATCCCTCGGCGACCCGGTAGAGGCCGGCCGCGTCGGTCACCCAGAGCTCGCCATCCCGGAGCGCCGCCGAACGCGGCGGGCCGTGGTGGTAGGGCGTCTTGACGAACCGCTCCGCCCCGGCCTTCCCCGGTCCCGGCTCGCCGGCCGCAAGCTCCCAGACCCCGTCGCGCGAGCGCACGACCACCCGTTCGTCGCGGGCGATCACCTCTTCGACCCGCGACTCCCCGAAGTCCTCGACCCGAGCCCACCGCCCCTCTCGGCGCTCGTAGAGCCCGCGTTCGGTGGCCGCCCATACCCGCGCACCGGGTCCGCCCGGCTGCTCGACCGCGGCGAGACCGAGGACCGTTGGCAACCCCTCGGCCCTGACGGGGAAGCTCCACCCGCCGTCGCTCGAGGCGTAGATTCCGGAGGCCGTTCCGGCGTGGTTGACCGCGACCAGGATCTCGCCGGCGGCGGCCACGACGCCGGCCGCCCGAAGGTTGGTCATCCCCACGGACGAGGGCCGCACGCTGTCGCCGCCGTCGTGGGATACCCAGACCCCGCCCCCCTCGGTCCCGAGCAGGACCCGCGCCGGCCGACCGGGGTGGTAAGCGATGGTGTGGATCGAGAGCTCCGGCGAGGTCGTCCGCCGCCAGTGGCGGCCCTGGTCGTCGGAGACGTAGAGGCCGGCGACGGTTCCCGAGAGGAGCCGACCCCAGGCGAGGGTGCCGAAGGCGGTCGCCCGCCGCTCGTCCATGCCGGTCACGAACCGGCGCCAGGTCTCGCCGCCGTCGAGGCTCTGGTAGACCCAGTTGCAGGTCGGCGCCCAGAGCTCGCCGGGACGGCCGGTCGGCACCAGGGCGAAGACCTCCGAATCGAGGAACATGCCCTCGAAGACCCCGCGCCAGGTGCGACCGCCGTCCACGCTCTTGTAGGCGCGGCGCCAGGTGCCGGCGATCACCGTCCCGGGCTCGTCCGGGGGCACGTAGAGGCTCGCGACCTTGGCGACCTCGGGCAGCGCGCGCGTCGAGTGGCGCCAGGTCTCGCCGCCGTCCTCGCTCCCCCAGACCCCGTCGAGGGTTCCGGCGTAGAGGCGGCCCTCGACGCCCGGGACGAGCACCAGGGAGTAGATCGGCAGCTCCGGGAGATCCCCTTCCCGCGGCAGCCAGGTTCCCCCCAGGTCGTCGCTCACACTCACCAGGCCGTCGCCCCACATTCCCCGCAGGCCCGCCCAGAGGCGCCCCGGACGGTTCGGGTCGAAGGCGAGGGCGCTCACTA